>JBKPLV010000266.1:0-5939 GCA_046731795.1 Actinomycetota bacterium
CCTGAACGAGCTGATCACGATCGCGAAGTACTGGCGGAGCTGGAGCGATCCGCGGCTCGTGGTGCTCGTCCTGAACAACCGCGACCTGAACCAGGTCACGTGGGAGCAGCGCGCCCTGCAGGGCGATCCCAAGTACCCGGCGACGCAGGACATCCCGGACTTCCCGTACGCGCGCTTCGCCGAGTCGATCGGGCTGCGCGGTGTGCGCGTCGACGAGCCGGAGCAGGTCGGAGCGGCGTGGGACGAGGTGCTCAGCGCCGACCGGCCGGCAGTGCTCGAGGCCGTGGTCGATCCGGAGATCCCGCCGTTGCCGCCGCACATCACGTTCGAGCAGGCCAAGCACTTCTTCCAGGCCGTTGCCAGCGGCGACCCGAACCGGACGCGCTTCGTCCGCAACTCGCTGAAGCAGATGCTCGACGCGCTGATGCCGGGCCGGTGAGCACGGCGGCCGGCACCGTCGTCCGCGGCGGGGTCGAGCGCGTCGCGGCCACCGCCTACACGATCCCGACGGACGGGCCGGAGTCGGACGGCACCCTCGACTGGGACGCGACGACGCTCGTGCTGGTGGAGGTGGAAGCGGGCGGCACGACCGGGCTCGGCTGGACGTACGCGCCGGCCGCCGCCGCCCGTCTGATCGAGGACGTGCTCGCGCCCGCGGTGCAGGAACTCGTGCCGCTCGACATCGGGGCGGCGTACTCCGCGATGCAGCGCCGGTTGCGAAACGCCGGGTATCCAGGGCTCGGAGCGATGGCGGTGTCCGCGGTCGACGTCGCGCTCTGGGATCTGAAGGCCAGACTCCTGGACGTCTCGCTCGCCTCCCTGCTCGGACGCGTGCGCCACGCCGTCCCCGTCTACGGCAGCGGTGGCTTCTGCTCGTACTCCGAGGAGCAGCTCGCACGCCAGCTCGGTGGCTGGGTCGCCGACGGCATCCCACGGGTGAAGATGAAGATCGGCCGCGAGCCCGCGCGCGACCCGGCTCGGGTCGCGGCGGCACGGCGGGCTATCGGCGAAGGGGCCGAGCTGTACGTGGACGCGAACGGCGCGTTCACTTCGAAGCAGGCGCTCCGCTTCGTCGCCGAGGTCGAGGAAAGCCGCGTGACCTGGCTCGAGGAGCCTGTGAGCTCGCGCGACCTGGCGGGGCTTCGGCTCGTCCGCGACCTCACACCCGGCATCGACGTCGCCGCCGGCGAGTACGCGTCCACACTCGCCGACTTCCGCGACCTGGTCGACGCAGTCGACTGCATGCAGGCCGACGTCACGCGCTGCGGCGGAGTCAGCGGTCTGCTCGCGGCGGCGGCACTGGCGGAGGCCCACGAGCTGGACGTCTCCGGGCACACCGCACCGACCATCCATGCCCACGTCCTGAGCGCGGTCCCGAGGCTGCGGCACCTCGAGTGGTTCCACGACCACGTGCGCATCGAGCGCATGCTCTTCGACGGCTTCCTCGAGCCCGAGGAAGGGGAGGTTCGGCCGGACCCGGAGCGACCCGGACTCGGCGTGGAGCTGAGGCGGGCTGACGCTGCGGAGTTCGCGGTCTGATGGCGACCACCACCCACCTGCCGAGACGGGCGCGGGCGGCGCTCGACGTCGACCGGCGCGCGCTCCAGGAGTCCCTGCGGGGGGCGATCGACGGCGAGGTCCGCTTCGGCGCGGGCGACCGTGCGCTCTATTCGGCCACGGGCGCCAACTACCGGCACATCCCGATCGGCGTCGTCCTGCCGCGGACGCTCGACGACCTCGAGGCGACCGTCGCCGTGTGCCGCGAGCACGGCGCTCCCGTCGTGCCGCGTGGCGGGGGCACGAGCCTCGCGGGAGCGGCCACGAACGTCGCCGTCGTTGTCGACTGCTCGAAGTACCTGAACCGGATCCTCGAGATCGACCCCGAACGGAAGCTCGCGCGCGTCCAGCCCGGCGTCGTGCTCGATCGCCTGCGCGAGCAGGCGGAGGAAGTCGGGCTGACCTTCGGCCCGGACCCCTCGACGCACGAGTACTGCACCTTCGGCGGGATGGTCGGGGCGAACTCCTGCGGCGTCCACTCCGTCCTCTCCCGGCTCCACGGGCCGGGGTCGCGGACGTCGGACAACGTGCACGAGCTCGAGGTGCTGACCTATCGCGGAGAGCGGCTACGGCTCGGGCCGGACGGGGCGGGACTTCCGGACGAGCTGCGGCGGAAGCTGCAGGGGCTCGCCGACCGCTACGCCGATCTCGTCCGCGAGCGCTATCCGCAGATCCCGCGCCGCGTCTCGGGCTACAACCTCGACGATCTGCTCCCCGAGAAGGGGTTCAACGCCGCCCGCGCGCTTTCCGGGACCGAGGGCACCTGCGTCACGCTGCTCGAGGCGACGGTGCACCTCGTCTCGAGCCCGCCGGCGCGCGCGCTCCTCATCGCCGGCTACGACGACGCAGCCGCGGCGGCGGACCACGTCCCTGACGTCCTCGAGCACGGGCCGATCGGTCTGGAGGGAATCGACGAGACCCTGATCGAGGACATGACGCTCGTGGGCAAGCACGAGAAGGATCTCTCGCTGCTCCCCGAGGGCCGCGGCTGGCTCCTGATCGAGACCGGGGGCCAGACGAAGGACGAAGCCGACGACGAGGCCCGGAAGATCATGCGCACCCTCGATCGCGCGGGAGGCGGCCTCCGTGGCCTGAAGCTCTACGACGATCCGGAGAGCGAGAAGCACGTCTGGGAGGTACGCGAGGCCGGCCTCGGGGCCACCGCGTTCATTCCCGGCAAGCCCGACACCTACGAGGGCTGGGAGGACTCGGCCGTGCCGCCGGAGCGTCTCGGCGAGTACCTCCGCGAGCTGGGCAAGCTCACCTCGGAGTACGGCTACGAGAGCGCGCTGTACGGCCACTACGGCGAGGGCTGCGTGCACGCGCGCTGGAACTTCGACCTCGTGACCGCGGACGGCATCTCCAAGTGGCGCCGCTTCCTCGACGAGGCCGCCGACCTCGTGCTCTCGCTGGGCGGCTCGCTCTCGGGTGAGCACGGCGACGGGCAGTCGCGCGCGGAGCTCCTGCCGAAGATGTTCGGGGAGGAGCTCGTCCAGGGCTTCCGCGAGTTCAAGGAGCTCTGGGACCCGGACTGGCGGATGAATCCGGGAAAGGTCGTCGACCCGTACCCCATCGACTCGAACCTCCGCCTCGGCACCGACTTCCAGCCGCCGCAGGTGAAGACCCACTTCGCGTTCCCGGACGACGGCGGCAGCTTCGTGCACGCGACGACGCGGTGCGTCGGAATCGGCAAGTGCCGCAAGGACGGCGCGGGGGTCATGTGCCCGAGCTACATGGTCACGCGCGAGGAGCAGCACTCGACGCGAGGACGGGCGCATCTCCTCTGGGAGATGCTGAACGGCGAGGAGCTCGAGCCGTGGAGCTCCTCCGAGGTGCTCGGCGCGCTCGACCTGTGTCTGGCGTGCAAGGGGTGCACGCACGAGTGCCCGGTGAACGTCGACCTGCCGACGCTCAAGGCCGAGTTCCTCGCCCATCACTATGCGCACCGTCCGCGGCCCCGTCACGCCTACGCCTTCGGCTTCATCGACCGCTGGGCGCGGCTCGCCTCGCTCGCGCCACGGCTCGCGAATGTGACGACCCAGACCCCCGGCCTCTCGGCGCTCGCCAAGGTCGCCGCGGGAGCCTCGCGACGCCGGCGCCTCCCGCCCTTTGCGCCGGTGACCTTCACGGCGTGGTTCCGGGGACGCGAGCCGCTCGCATCCGCCCCCGCGGGCCGGGTGCTCCTCTGGCCTGACACCTTCACGAACTACTTCGAGCCCGAGATCGGCGCCGCCGCGGTGGAGGCGCTGGAGCACGCCGGCCTCGCCGTCTCGATTCCGCGCCGCCACCTCTGCTGCGGGCGACCGCTCTACGACTACGGGTTCCTCGACCGCGCGCGCGCCTACGCGGAGAGGACGATCGACGCGCTGCGCCCGGAGATCCGCGACGGCGTCGCCCTGGTCGGCGTCGAGCCGAGCTGCGTCGCCGTCTTCCGCGACGAGCTCCCGAAGCTCCTCCCCGACGACGAGGATGCGAAGCGGCTCTCGAGCCAGACGTTCCACCTCGCGGAGTTCCTGCTGGAGCACGTGGACGGGTACGAGCCGCCGCGACTCGCTCGCCACGCGCTGGTGCACGGTCACTGTCACGAGCGGGCGACGGGAGGCTTCGAGCCCGCGTCGAAGCTGCTCGAGAAGATGGGGGCGAGGGTGGAGGCGCCGGACAGCGGCTGCTGCGGGATGGCCGGCGCGTGGGGGTACGAGGAGTCGCACTACGACGTCTCGCAGGCGTGTGCGGAGCGTGTCCTCCTCCCGGCAGTGCGGGACGCTGCTCCGCAGACGCTCGTCGTCGGCGACGGGTTCTCGTGCCGCACCCAGATCGAGCAGGCCGGCACGGGACGCCGGGCGCTCCACCTCGCGCAGGTCCTCCAGCTCGCCTACCGCCACGGCGAGCAGGGCCCGTCGGGACGGTTCCCGGAGGAGGCCGCTCCGAGCCTCCCGCGCGTCGATCGGGGCCGTCGCCCCGCGGCAGTCGCAGCGCTCGCCGCGGGAGCGGGAGCGGGAGCGGCCGCCGTCGGGGCGTGGGTCTGGCGGCGCCGGCGCTGAGCGGGGCTCAGGGGCGAAGGAGGACCTTGATCGCCCGACGCTCGTCCATCGCCTCGTAGCCGGCGGCCGCCTCCTCGAGCGGCAGGTCGAGATCGAAGACCTTGCCCGGGTCGATCTGCCGCGTCCAGATCAGGTCGACGATCTCGGGCAGGAAGCGCCGGACGGGCGCCGGGCCTCCGTGCAGGTGCACGTGGCTGTAGAAGAGCTCCTCGCCCGGAAGCTCGACCCCGTGCGCGACGCCGACGTAGCCCACGTGCCCGCCGGGACGTGTGGCGCGGATCGCCTGCAGCATCGACTCCTGCGTGCCGACCGCCTCGACGACGGAGTGCGCGCCGAGCCCGTTCGTCAGCTCCTTGATCTGCTCCACGCCCTCGTCGCCGCGCTCCTCGACGATGTCCGTCGCCCCGTACTCGAGCGCGAGCCGCTGCCGAGGCTCGTGCCGGCTCATCGCGACGATGCGCTCGGCCCCGAGCTGCCTTGCGGCCAGCACCGCGAGGAGCCCGACCGCGCCGTCACCGACGACCGCGACCGTCTTGCCGGAGCCGGCCTCGGCGGCGACGGCGGCGAACCAGGCCGTGCCGAGGACGTCGGAGGCCGCCAGGAAGCTGGGGACGAGCTCGTCGGGCGGGACCTCGGGAGCGGCCACCAGCGTGCCGTCCGCGAGCGGAATGCGCGCCCGCTCGGCCTGGGTGCCGATGGCGCCGACGGACTCGCGGTTGACGCAGGAGCTCTGATACCCGGCCCGGCAGATCTCGCAGGTGTTGTCGGACGCGAAGAACGAACCGACGACGAACTGCCCGGGCTCGATCGCCGCCACCTCGCCGCCCACCTCCTCGACGATCCCCACAAACTCGTGGCCCATCGGCATCGGCCAGTCGGGCGTGTCGAGCCCGCGGTACGGCCACAGGTCGGATCCGCAGACACAGGTCGCCGACAGGCGAATCACTGCGTCCGTGGGTTTCTCGATCCGCGGCTCGGCGCGCTCCTCGACCCGCACGTCGCCCGGGCCATACATGACCGCGCCGCGCATCAGCTCGCTCCCTCCGTGAGCGAGCGCGACGGTCCGTATTGCTCGTCGCTGACGTGCTCGCCCCAGGTGACGACCTCGCCCGCGTCGTCGGCAAGCTGGATCGCGACATGCGCCATGAAGCGATTCGGCGCTGCTCCGTGCCAGTGGTTCTCGCCGGGCTCGAAGAAGACGATGTCGCCCGGCCGGATCACCTCGATCGGCCCGCCCTCGCGCTGGCAGACGCCGGCGCCCTCGGTGATCCAGATCGTCTGGCCGCGCGGGTGCGTGTGCCACGCAGTGCGCGCGCCGGGCGTGAAATGCACGTTCGCGGC
>JBKPLV010000267.1:0-17929 GCA_046731795.1 Actinomycetota bacterium
GAGACCGCAGCGGCGCAAAACCTCATCGCCGCCGGCGTGGACGTCATCGGGCAGAACGTCGACAGCCCCGCGGCCGGCGTCGTCGCCGAGGCCAAGGGCATTCCGTGGGTCGGTTACGACTCGAACGCGCAGAAGTCGGCACCCAAGCAGTGGCTGACGGCCGCGACCTACAACTGGGGCCCGTACTACGTGAAGCGCGTCCGCGCCGCGATGAACGGCACGTGGAAGCCGGGCTTCTACTACGGGACGATCAAGGACGGGTTCACCGGCATCGCCCCGTATGGGCCGAAGGTGGCTGCGAAGACGAAGGCGCAGATCGCCGCGAAGCGCAAGGCGCTCGTCTCGGGCAAGTTCCGCGTCTTCCAGGGCCCGATCTACGACCAGTCCGGGAAGCTCAAGGTGAAGCCGGGCCAGAAGCTCCGGCTCATCCAGGACCTGTACACGATGCAGTGGCTCGTCAAGGGCGTGGTCGGCAAGGTTTCCTCGGTCCTTCCTCCGGGCTAGCTCGTGAGGGAGCCCGCTCCCGCTTCCGTCGGATCGCAGAGAGGCGTCGGATCAGCCGACGCCTCTCTTGCACCCGCGGTACGCATGCGCGGTATCACGAAGCGCTTTCCGGGCGTGCTCGCGAACGATGACGTGACCTTCGAGGCGGCGGTGGGCGAGGTGCACGCGCTCCTCGGCGAGAACGGCGCGGGCAAGACGACGCTCTCCAACATCCTCACCGGGCTCTACCGGCCCGACGAGGGCGAGGTGGAGCTGTACGGCGAGCCCGTTCGCTTCCACTCGCCGCGCGACGCGCTCGACGCCGGCGTGTGCATGGTGCACCAGCACTTCCGGCTGGTCGCGCCGTTCACGGTCGCGGAGAACATCCTGGTCGGCGACCACCGGAAGGAGGGGCGTTCCTTCTTCCTCCACGGGCGTCGCCTCGAGCGCACGGTGTCCGATCTCGCCGACCGCTACGGCCTCGACGTGCACCCGCGAGCCCGGATCTGGCAGCTCTCGGTCGGCGAGCAGCAGCGCGTCGAGATCCTGAAGGCGCTCTACCGTGAGGCGAGGATCCTGATCATGGACGAGCCGACCGCCGTCCTCACGCCGCAGGAGGCCGTCGCGCTGTTCGGGACGCTCCGCTCGATGGCCGAGGAGGGCAAGACCGTCATCTTCATCTCGCACAAGCTCCACGAGGTCAAGGCGGTCGCGGATCGCGTGACCGTCCTGCGGGGAGGCCGTACGGTCGAGACGGTCGACGCCGAGGGTGCATCCCTGCGCTCGCTCGCCGCCCTCATGGTCGGGCGCGAGATCGAGATCGCGCGGCCGGTTGCGGAGGCGAGGCAACTCCCCGACGTCACCGCGCTCGACGTGGAAGGGCTGACGGCGTCGGGCGACCGCGGCGAGACGGCCGTCAAGGGCGTGTCGTTCTCGATTCGGGAGGGCGAGATCGTCGGCGTGGCCGGAGTCGCCGGAAACGGGCAGCGCGAGCTTGCGGAGGCGGTCTCGGGGATTCGCGACGTCGATGCGGGAACGGTCAGCGTGGCCGGTCGCCGGCTGCGAGGCGGCGACCCGCGCGAGGCGATCCTCGCGGGCGTGGCGCACGTGCCGGAGGACCGGCTCGGCACGGGTCTCGCCCCGAGCCTGAGCGTCACGAACAACGTCTCCATCAAGACCTACCGCGGGCGGTCGCTCTCCCGCGGCCCGCTGCTCGCGCTGCGGCGGATGCGCGACGCGGCGGTGCGGATCATCCGGCGCTACGACGTGAAGACGCCGGGGCCGGACACGCCGGTGAGGAACCTCTCCGGCGGGAATCTGCAGAAGCTCGTCCTCGGCCGCGAGTTCGAGGACCATCCGCTCGTCCTCGTGGTCGCCCAGCCGACGCGGGGCCTGGACGTCGGCGCGATCGAGACCGTCCACTCGTACCTCCGCGATGCGGCCGGGAGTGGGGTCGCGATCCTGCTCCTGAGCGAGGACCTCGACGAGATCCTGTCGCTCGCCGACCGCATCCTCGTCATGTACGAGGGCGAGATCGCCGGCGAGCTGCACGCGGGAGCAGCCTCGATCGAGGAGATCGGGCTCCTCATGGCCGGAGGGCGCGGCGAATGATTCGTCTCGAGCGCCGGCTCCATCAGCCGTGGTGGCTCTCGGTCGCCGTCCCGGTCGGATCGCTCGTGGTCGCGTTCGCGATCATCGGCGTCGTCCTCGCCGTGAGCGGTCACGAGGTCGTCGAGACGTACCGGAAGATCGTCGAGGCGGGCTTCACCGGGAACGGCTCGCTCTCGGCCACGCTGGTCACGGCCACGCCGATCCTCTTCACTGGACTGGCCGCCGCCGTGGCGTTCCGGATGCAGCTCTTCAACATCGGCGCGGAAGGGCAGCTGTATCTCGGTGCCGTAGGCGCGTCGTGGATCGCCCTGCAGCTGGACGACCACGGAGCAGGCTCGACGCCGCTCTTCGTCGTCTCCATGTGCCTCGCCGCGGCCGTGCTCGGCGCGGCCTGGGCGCTGATTCCCGGCGTGCTCAAAGCGTTCGCGAACACGAACGAGATCATCACGTCGCTGATGCTCAACTACGTCGCCGGGCTGCTGCTGACGTACCTGATCTACGACAGCGCGTCCTACTGGCGCGACACCTCGACTTTGCAGGCGCGCGCCTTCCCGCAGGGAAAGCCGATGCCCGAGGCGGCTCAGTGGCCGGACTTTGGGACGAGCATCGTGGTGCCCCTCGGGTTCCTGATCGGGATCGGCGTGGCGTTCGGGCTGTGGGTGCTCTACTCGCGGACGCGCTTTGGATTCGAGGTCAGCGTCATCGCCGACTCGCCGCGCGCCGCGCGCTATGCGGGCATGCGGACGCGGCGGAAGATCCTCGCGGTGATGGCGCTCTCCGGGGCGGTTGCCGGAATCGGCGGGGCGAGCCAGGTCGCCGAGTTCTCCCACACGCTCGACGGAAGCCCGCAAGGGCTACAGGCGGCCGCGTTCGGCTACACGGGGATCGTCGTCGCGGCGCTCGCCCGCTACAACCCGCTCGCGGTCTGCGCCGTCGCCGTCCTCATCGGCGGCCTCGAGAACGCCGGCTTCACCCTCCAGGGCGCCGAGTTCCCGTCGGGCCTCGTCGGCGTCATGCAGGGGATCATCCTGTTCTGCGCCCTCGGCGGCGAGCTTCTCATCCGCTACCGGCTGACCATCCCCAGCCGGCGGAAGGCCCATCCCGAGGGCGGCGCGGCTCCGGAGGCCGCGACGTGATCGACAACGACGGCCTCCTCGTCATCGTCCTCGCGCAGGCGGTGCTCTACGGGACGCCGCTCCTGTACGCGTCGCTGGGAGAGCTCCTCGCCGAGCGCTCGGGCGTGCTCAACCTCGGGGTCGAGGGGATGATGCTGTTCGGAGCCGCGGTCGGCTTCTGGGCGACCCAGCGGGTGCACGGCAGCAACGAGGCCGTGCTCGCGGTCGCCGTCCCCGCCGCCGCGATGGCCGGAGCGGGCATGGCCCTGATCCATGCGTTCCTCACGATCACGCTGCGCGCGAGCCAGATCGTGTCGGGGCTCGCGCTGACGATCTTCGCCGGGGGTCTGGGCCTGTCCGCGTACTTCGGGACCGAGCTGCACCTCGCAGACCTCCCGGCCACGCACCAGTTCAAGCAGCTCGACGTCCTCGGCCTCGGAGACGTCGCGTTCTTCGGGCCGATCCTGTTCGACCAGTCGGCACTCGTCTATCTGTCCTGGATCGCGACGCTCGCGGTGGGCGTCTACCTCGCGCGAACCCGTCTCGGGCTCAACCTGCGCGCCGTCGGTGAAGCGCCTGCCTCGGCCGACGCGATGGGGATCAACGTGGCCCTGTACCGCTACGTGCACGTCCTCGTCGGCGGGGCGTTCGCGGGCGTGGGCGGCGCGTGCTACAGCCTCGCGATCGCTCCCGGGTGGGTCGCGGGCGACGTTCTGGTGAGCGGCGCGGGCTGGATCGCGATCGCGCTCGTGATCTTCGCCTTCTGGCGGGCGGAGCTGTGCCTCGTCGGCGCGTACCTGTTCGGAGGGCTGTCGGCGCTCCCGTTCGCGCTGCAGGCCCACGACGTCACGGTCACGCCCGAGTTCCTGGAGGCGCTCCCGTACGTCATGACGGTCGTCGTCCTCGTGCTCGTCTCGACCGCGTTTGCGCGAAGGAGATTGGGCGCACCCGCGGCACTCGGCCGCCCGTACGTGCGCGAGGAGCGGTAGAACGTCTTCGTGGACGTCCTGACCCCGCGGTCGCTCGACGAGGCGGTTCGGCTCAAGTCCGAGCACCCGGATGCGGTGCCGATCCAGGGCGGCACCGACCTCATGGTCGCGCTCAACTTCGACCGTACGCGGCCGGAGCTCCTGCTCAACCTGAACGAGGTGGCGGAGCTCCGCGGCCGGTCGGGCGACAACGGGACGCTTCGGCTCGGCGCCGGGCTCACGTACACCGAGGCGATGTCCGCGCTCTCCGACGAGCTCCCCGCGCTTGCGGAGGCGTCGCGCACGGTCGGCTCGCCGCAGATCCGGAACCGCGGCACGATCGGGGGGAACCTCGGCACGGCGTCGCCGGCGGGCGACGCGCTTCCGCCGCTCCTCGTCGAGTACGCAGAGGTCGAGCTCGTGAGCGTTCGTGGAACGCGGACGCTTCCGCTCTCGGAGTTCCTCGTCGGGGTCAAGCGCAGCGCGCTCGCCGACGACGAGCTGATCACGGCGGTGCTGGTCGAGCCGAGTCGTCAGCCCCAGACCTTCATGAAGGTCGGGCCGCGCAACGCGATGGTCATCGCGGTGTGCTCCCTCGCGCTCGTCGCGGACCGCGAGCGCGGCGAGGTGCGCGCGTCATTCGGCTCCGCCGCTCCGACGGCGCGGCTCGTCCGTGCGAGGCTCGACGAGGCTGACGGCTTCCCCGACCGCGTGGCGGAGGCAGCGAGCCCGATCGACGACGTCCGCGGCACCGCGGACTACCGGCGCCATGCGCTGCGCGTGCTCACCCGTCGCGCGCTCGAGAGGTGCCTCGCGTGAGGGTCGCGGTGACCGTCAACGGCGAGCGGCTCGAGACCGACGTGTGGGCCGGCGAGAGCCTCCTCACGACGCTGCGCGACCGGCTCGCGCTTCCCGGATCGAAGAACGCGTGCGAGCAGGGCGAGTGCGGGTCGTGCTCGGTGCTCCTCGACGGCGAGCTCGTCTGCTCCTGCCTCGTGCTCGCGGCCCAGGCCGACGGGCACGACGTCGTCACCGTCGAGGGCCTCGGCGAGAACGGCGCCCTGAATCGGGTGCAGGAGGCCTTCGCCGACGCCGGTGCCGTCCAGTGCGGCTTCTGCACGCCCGGGTTCGTCGTGGCTGCGGCGGACCTGCTGCAGCGAGTTCCCGACCCGTCGGACGACGAGATCAGGGAAGCCCTCTCGGGAAATCTGTGCCGCTGCACGGGCTACGCGAAGATCCTCGACGCCGTGCGCGCGGCGGCCGAGCGATGAGCACCGCGACGCGCAGCCTGCGCCGCGGCACCGCCGTCCCGGCGGCGCGGCGCGCCGACGCCGTCCCGAAGGTGACCGGCGAGTTCGCATATTCGAGCGACCTGAACGCCGCGGGGATGCTCTGGGGGCAGACCGTGCGCAGCCCGCACGCGCACGCCCGCATCCTCGGGATCGACGTCTCCGAGGCGCTCGCACTGCCCGGCGTGCACGCGGTGCTGACGCACGAGGACGTGCCCGGGGCGAAGACCTACGGCCTCGAGTTCGCCGACCAGCCCGTGCTCGCGATCGACCGCGTGCGCTACTTCGGCGAGGCCGTCGCGATCGTCGCCGCGGACGAGCCCGAGCAGGCGCGCCGCGCGGCGGCAGCGGTCCGCGTGGAGTACGAGCCGCTCGCGCCCGTATCGGACCCCGAGCGCGCAACCGAGATGGAGCCACTGCACCCGGACCGGCCGACGATGGGACACGGCTACCGCGACGACCCGCGCCCGAACGTCGTGCGCTCGATGGTCATCCGCCGCGGCGATCCCGACGCCCCCGCCGACGTGGTGGTCGAAGGCGTGTACGACGTGGGCCAGCAGGACCAGGCCTTCCTCGGGCCGGAGTCGGGCATCGCGATCCCGGACGGCGAGGGTGGCGTCGACATCCACGTAGCGACGCAGTGGCTGCACGTCGACCGTGACCAGGTCGCGCCGTGCCTCGGGCTTCCGCCGGACCAGGTGCGCATCCACCTCGCCGGCGTGGGCGGCGCGTTCGGCGGCCGCGAGGACCTGTCCATGCAGATCCACGCCGCGATGCTCGCGCTCCACACCGGCCGTCCGGTGAAGATCGTCTACAACCGCGAGGAGTCCTTCGTCGGCCACATCCACCGCCATCCGGCGCGGATCTGGGCCGAGCATCGCGCGACGCGCGACGGGCGGCTCGTCGCCGTTCGCATGCGGATACTCGTCGACGGCGGCGCCTACGCGTCGAGCTCGACCGCGGTCATCTCGAACGCGTGCTCCTTCGCCGTCGGGCCGTATGCGGTCGACAACGTCGACATCGACGGCCTCGCCGTGTACACGAACAACCCGCCCTGCGGCGCGATGCGCGGGTTCGGTGCGGTGCAGACGTGCTTCGCCGCCGAGGCGCAGATGGACAAGCTCGCTGCTGCGCTCGACATCGATCCGGTCGAGCTGCGGCTCCTGAACGCGCTCGAGCCGGGCAATCGGCTCGCGACCGGCCAGGTCGTCGAGGGCTCGCTTCCGACGCGCGACGTGATCCGTCGCGCGGCGGCGCTTCCGCTCCCGGAGCCGGAGGAGCTGCCGCGCGATGCGATCCGGCTCCCTGGCGGCGCGGGAAACACGACGCGCGGCGAGGGAGTGCGCCGCGGCGTGGGGTTCGCGGTCGGCTTCAAGAACATCTGCTACTCGGAGGGGTTCGACGACTCCTGCGCGGCGCGGGTCGTGCTCGCCGAGGACGGTTCGGCCGAGGTGCACTGCGCGGCCGCCGAGGTCGGCCAGGGCGTGACGGACGTGATCCTGCAGGTCGCGCGTCTCGAGCTCGGAATCGAGGACGTGACGCTTGCGTCCGGCTCGACCGCTCGAGTCGGATCGTCGGGCTCGTCCTCTGCCTCGCGCATGACGTGGATGGCCGCGGGCGCGACCCAGGCGGCGTGTAGAGCAGCGCTCGAGGAGCGTGACCGCGTCGGCGGTGACTCAGTCGACGTCGAGCGGGTCTTCCGGCATCCGCGCACGTTTCCACTCGACCAGGAGACGGGCCAGATCACCGACGGACAGGCACACGTGGCGCTCGCGGTGGCGGCGATGCGCGTCGTCGTCGAGGTGGATGTCGAGCTCGGGCTGACGCGGGTCGTCTGGATCGGGACCGCGCAGGACGTCGGGCACGCCCTCAGTCGAATCGCCGTCGAGGGGCAGATCGAAGGCGGCACCGCCCAGGGTCTCGGGCTCGCGCTCATGGAGGAGATCCAGACCCGCGACGGCGCCATCACGAACGCCAGCTTCACCGACTACCTCATCCCCACCTTTCTCGACATGCCCCCGGTCGTCTCCGAGCTGGTCGAGGACCCGGAGCCGGCGGCGCCCTACGGCGTGAAGGGTGTCGGCGAGCCGCCCACCGTCGTCTCGACGGCTGCGATCGTCGCCGCCCTGCGCGACGCGACCGGTCGCGACCTCGTGCGCGTCCCCGTTCGGCCCGACGACATCGTCGGACTCTGAGAACGAGGAGGAGGCCGCCGTCCCCCGGCGGCGGCCTCCTGCCCCCTCGGATGGATCGCTGAGGGGCACTAGCGAATCTGCGGACGCAGCTCGCCGAAGCGTCTGGCGAGCTTGAGCTGCACCAGGTGCCGCTGCACCGAGACCGCGGCCTGCGCTCGCTGCGTGCGCGTCACCTGGACGCCGACGACTTGGGCCGAGAGCTGCGGCTTCATCTCTGCCGCGAAGTTGCCTCCGGCGGCGAGCGAGGGGGCGATCCCGAACGCTGCGACGACTGCTCCGATCGCGGCGATGCGCTTCATCGTGTGCTCCTCTCCGATCCGATCCGTCATGCCCTGAGCGTAGGAAGTGCCCGGCGGCGTGTCGTTCGCGTGCGCGACGTTCCGAACGTCACCGCCGTTACACAGCAACCGGGCCACCAGCTGTTGCATTCGCAACATGGGTGGCGGACACTCACCCGGTGAGCAACGTCGCGGGCATGCTGGCACCCGGAAGCACGGTCGCCGGCTACCGAATCGAGGCGCTCATCGGCCGTGGGGGGATGGGCGCGGTCTATCGCGCCGAGGAGTCCGGGCTCGGGCGCAAGGTGGCACTGAAGGTGATCGCGCCCGAGCTCGCCTCCGACGAGCGCTTCCGCGACCGCTTCCTCCGCGAGTCGCGCATCGCGGCCTCCCTCGACCACCCGCACGTGATCCCGATCTACCAGGCGGGTGAGGACGACGGCGTGCTCTTCCTGGCGATGCGCTACGTCGAGGGCTCCGACCTCGCGAAGGTCATCGCCGAGGACGGAGCGCTCGACCCGAAGCGCGTGGTCGACCTCCTCTCGCAGATCGCCGAAGCGCTCGACGCCGCACACGAGAAGGGCCTCGTGCATCGCGACGTCAAGCCCTCGAACGTCCTCATCGCCCTCGCCGCAGGACGCGAGCACTGCTACCTGGGCGACTTCGGCCTCACGAAGCGGACGGGATCGCTGTCAGGCGTCTCGGTCGCCGGGGAGATCGTCGGGACGCTCGAGTACGTCGCCCCCGAGCAGATCACGGGCGACCCGCTCGACGAGCGCGCCGATGTGTACTCGCTCGCCTGCGTCCTCTACGAGTGCCTGACCGGGCAGGCGCCCTTCCCCCGCGCGACCGATGTCGCCCTCCTTTGGGCGCACGTGCACGAGGAGCCGACGCCGCCGAGCCAGGCCCGAGCCGATCTCCCCAAGGAGCTCGATACGGTCCTCGCCCGCGGGCTCGCCAAGGAGCCCGGGCGGCGGTACCGATCGGCAGGGGAGCTCGTCGCGGCCACGCGGTCGGCTCTCCGGCTCGTCGAGACTCCGGCCGCGGGCGGCGCGCGTTCGCGGCGTGCGACCTATGCGATCGCAGGCGTCGTCGCGCTCGCCATGCTCGCGGCACTTGTCGCATTTGCGCTCCTGAGAAGATCCGACGGTGGCCTTTCGTCCGTCTCGCCGAACTCCGTCGGCGTCATCGACACCTCATCCAACAAGCTCGTGTCCGAGGTCCCGGTCGGAGTCTCGCCCCTGGCCGTGACGGTGGCGGACGGCAGCGTCTGGGTCGCGAACGTCGACGACGAGACGCTCTCCCGCATCGATCCGACCGACCTCGCCGCCCGGCCGGCCACGATCCCCGTCGACGATTATCCGAGCGACGTCACCGCGGGTGCAGGCTCACTGATCGTCGCTCTCGGGGCTCTCGCCGAGCTCCAGCTTGTGAATCTGGAACAGAACGACGCCGCCAGCCCGATACCTGCGCTGGGGGAGGGGGTTTCGTGCGGAAGGCCGGACGCGAGCGTCGCATTCGGCGGAGGGTCGGCGTGGTTCGTGTGCGAGGTCGGCGAGCTCGGCCGCGTCGACGTTCGCACGGGCAACGCGTCCCGGATCGGGCTTCAGGCGGGTCTGCTCACCTCGCCGAGCTCGGTGCTTCCCGAGCTCGTCGACGTCGCGTACGGGCTCGGATCGCTCTGGGTGGTGAACCGCGCCGCCAACTCGGTGGTCGAAATCGATCCCCTGACGAACCAGAAGAAGAGCGCACCCACCGTCGGACAGAAGCCGTCGGCGATTGCCGTGGGCGACGGCAGCCTCTGGGTTACGAACTTCGAGGACGACACCGTGACACGGATTGCAATACCGGCGCCCGGGCAGACGCCGTCCCTCTCGACGTTCGAGGTCGGCGGCGGTCCGGTCGACGTCGCCGTCGGCGAAGGCGCCGTCTGGGTAGCAAACCAGCTCGACCGATCCGTGACGCGACTCGACCCGGAGTCGGGCGACGTCGAGGCTACGACTCGCCTGGGCAACGAGCCCGAGCGCCTAGCGACTGGCGCCGGCAGGGTCTGGGTCACCGTCCGCGCGCCGGAAAAAACCACCCCGAGCCCTTGAGTCGCGGCGACCCGCGTCGTATCGTCCTGTGTCAAAGATTACGAACAGGCGGGCGGCCAAGGGAGGTGAGGGGATCCTCATCAGAAGTCCGCTGCTCGCTCTCGTCGTCGTCGCTGTCACGGCCGCGCTGACAGCTGCGTCTGCAGGCGGCGTGTCGGAGCAGACGCCGAGGCGCGGCGGCACGCTGGTCACTGGTCGGCCGTCGTTTTCGGAGCCGGGCTGCCTCAACCTGTTCACGTGCAACGAGGTCGACGACCCGGCGCTCACGCAGACACTCGAGGGTGCCTTCGAGGTCGGGCCCGACCTCGTGCCGCGGCCGAATCTCGTCTCGGGCGTGACGACCGGCCGAACCCCTCCCAGCCTCACCTACCACGTCCGACGGGAGGCACGTTGGAGCGACGGCGTGCGCGTGACCGCCCGTGACTTCCAGTTCACCCAGAACGCATTCGCTCGACACTACGACGATCCCGACGGGTTCTACGCCAACGTCCGGAGCACACGGGTCCTGGACGCGAACACGTTCCGGGTTGTGCTGCGGAGGCCGTTCGCGGCCTGGCGCAGCCTCTATTCGATGGTCCTTCCGCGCCACGCGCTCATGGGGCAGGACGTAACGAAGATCTGGCCGGAACGCGTCGACAACCCGAGGACGGGAGAGCTGATCGGCAGCGGTCCGTTCCTCGTCAGCAGGCTCGAGCGGGGCAAACGGATCGTCCTCGTGCGGAACGCGCGCTACTGGGGGCCGCACCCTGCGTATCTCGACGGGATCGTCGAACGGTTCATGACCCCGGACGCAGACGATCCGCTCGCGCAGGTCCGCGACAACGACGTCGACGTCGGGTTCACGTTGGGCGGTGGAGCAGTCATAACCGCTGACCAAGGACGAGAGATCCGAAAACTTCCGGGCTGGCGGGTCGCCGCCTGGCCTGTTCCCGCGATCGAGCACTTCACGTTCCGGGTCGGCGCCGGCGGCCATCCCGCTCTCAAGCTGAGGCTCGTGCGGCAGGCGCTCGCCTACGGCATCGACCGCGTCGCGATCGCCCGAGCGATCCAGCAGGGCGTCCCGGCGGCGATCCGCAAACCGACGGACAGCACCGTGTTCCTCCCCCAGGAGCCCTTCTACCAGCCGACGTGGCGT
Organism: Actinomycetota bacterium; assembly: GCA_046731795.1. Lineage (GTDB taxonomy): Bacteria > Actinomycetota > Thermoleophilia > Gaiellales > Gaiellaceae > GMQP-bins7. The sequence continues at coordinate 11,171 of JBKPLV010000267.1, forward strand.
CGATACCGGTTCGACGTCGCGAGGGCGCGGGCCCTGCTGGAGCAGGCGGGCTGTCGTCTCGAGACCGGCGGCATCTACGAGTGCGCCGGCCAGCGAATGCGCCTGCGCGTCGCAACGACGGCGGGAGATCCCGTGCGCCAGCGCATCGTCGAGCTCGCAACCGCCGAGCTGCGGGCGGTGGGCGTCGAGGTCGAGCCCGTATACGCACCGCCGAACGCCTTCCTTGATCAGATGCTCCCCAACGGTGACTTCGACGTCGCGTTGTTCACCTGGGGCGGGCTCAACGACGCCAGCCGGGTTTGGCCGGACGTGCTCTGCGGAAACAGGCAGGACTACGGGGGGTACTGCAGCCGACTCGTGGCGCGGGACGCCGAGCAGAACGTCATCGGCACACCGGAGGCCCGGGCACGCGTCCTCCAGCATCTGGACGCCAAGCTCGCCACTGCGGCGCCGGTGGTGCCGATCGTCCAGAAGGTCTTCCGCGCCTACTATCGGAGCAACGTCCACGGCCTCGTGTTCGGCGGAAGCCAGTTCGAGTTCGGGCAGAACTCGGAGGACTGGTGGGTCGCACCGGAGCGCTAGCCGCGGCGCTCGTCGCCGCGCTCCTCGCCCTCTCGGGAGCCGGCGCAGCGGCGACGCAGCAGACGCCGAACCTCGGCGGCACGATCGTCGTTGCCCAGCCGGAAGAGCCGGCCTGCCTGAACCGGTTGCTGGCCACGTGCGTTGACGGCCCCGGGAGTGTTGGCGACGTCGTGGAGAAGGTGTTGCTGCCGGCATTCGACGTCGACGGACGCTTCAGGTATCGACCGAGGCTCGTCAGCGGCGTCAGCGTGTCCCGGACGCCACCGGTCACGCTGACCTACCACATCCGTCCGCAGGCGCGCTGGAGTGACGGCGTGCCGGTGACCGCGGCCGACTTCGTCTTCACGCACGCGGCGCGGTTGAAGCTGGCCTCCTCGCTGCCGCAAACCGAGCGTGCGCAGCTTCGGCACGTGCTTCGGGTGACTGCAATCGGCGCCAAGACCGTGAGGGTGACGCTCCGCGAGCCGTTCTCGGGCTGGCACGCGCTGTTCCCGAACGTCCTTCCCCAGCACGTCCTTCGGGGCGTGGATCTCTCGACGATCTGGGTGGACCGCGTGGACGATCCGAGGACGGGTGACCCGATCGGAGACGGACCGTTCCTCGTCGGGAGCCACGAGCGAGGGAAGGCGCTCACGCTCGTACGGAACCCCGCGTACTGGGGGACTCACCTGGCGCGTGTCGACCGGCTCGTCCTCCGCCCCGTCGAAGACGCGGTCGACTCCCTCGCGAAGGGCGAGGTCGACCTTGCCCTCTTCGTCCCGCCAGCGCTGACGGCGCCGTTCAGGGCCGATCGGGAGTTCAGAGTCACGTCCCCACCGGGCTCCGGCTACGAGCACCTCGCCATGAGACAAGGCCGCCCTGGCCATCCGGCGTTGCGCAACCCGCTCGTGCGGCGCGCGCTCGCGTACGGCATCGACCGGGAGGCGATCATGCGGGCGGTCGGCAGGCCCGACCGGCCGCTCCAGAGCGTTGCCTACATCGTCCAGAGCCCGTACCGGCGCCCGAACTGGCAGTCCTATCGGCGACGGCCGACCCTCGCTCGCAGCTTGTTGGCCCGGGCGGGGTGCCGGCGAGGGCCCGACGGGATCTACTCCTGCGCCGGCAGGCGACTGCGGCTCCGGCTCGTGACGAGCCCGGTGGTCCCGACGAGGCCGACCGTCATGGCGATGGTCCAGGCGCAGCTGCGGAAGGTGGGCGTCGAGGTCGTCCCAACCTACGTGTCGCCCACGGCATTCTTCGATACGGTCCTCCCACGCGGACAGTTCGATCTCGCACTGTTCGGATGGTTTTTCGATCCGGACCCCGTCGCTGTGATGTCGGTCTACTCGTGCCACGACGCCAGCAACTACACCGGATACTGCTCTCGCTCGGTCAGCCGCGCGCTCGCCGGGGCGTCACGGATCCTCGACCCAGCCGCACAGGCGCGTGTCCTGAACACGACGGATCGCATGATCGCCGCGGATGCGCCCGTACTTCCGCTCTACCAAGCACGCCCGTCGGCCGTCGTCCGCACGAGCGTGAAGGACTACGTCAGGTTGCCGTATAACCCGTTCGCCGACGCCGAGAACTGGTGGCTCGACCGTTAGCGCTGGTGGCGGCCCTCCTAGCCGCCCTTCTTACCGTCTCGGGAGCCGGCGGCGCGGAAGCACAGACGCCGACGCGCGGAGGCACTGTCGTTTTCGGGCCGGTCCGGGAGCTCACGTGTCTCTCGTACGCTCCGTCCTGCATCACGAACGCAAGCCCGGCACTCCAAGGGATATACGAGAACGTTCTTCCGGGCGCGTTCATCGCCGACGCCCACTTCTCGCAGCAACCGTCGCTCGTCTCTCGCGTCGCCTACACGACCAAGACTCCCTTCACGCTCCGGTACCACATTCGTCCCGAGGCGCGCTGGAGCGACGGCGTAGCCGTCACCGCACGCGACTTCGTGTTCACCGACACGGTGATCCGAAGAGCCGCGACGGACCCGAGCGAGCCTCATAAGCACGTTCGGACGGTTACTCCGATCGACGCCAAGACGGTGAGGGTCGTCCTTCGCTCCCGCTACGCAGGCTGGCGTGAGCTCTTCCCAGTCGTCCTTCCGCGGCATGCGCTCGCCGGACAGGATCTCGCAGAGATCTGGGCCGAGAGGATCGACAACCCGAACACCGGCCGGGCGATCGGGAGCGGCCCGTTCCTCGTTCAGAGCTGGGAACGCGGGAAGCAGCTGACGCTCGTCCGCAACCCACACTACTGGGGCCCGCACGTCGCCTATCTCGACCGGATCGTCATCCGCTTTTGTCAAGAGCCCTGCAACGCGCCCTCCTCGGATGAGGTGCTCGACTCGCTCCGACAGGGCCGCGTCGATTTCGCGTTCAGCCGCGACACAACTATCGCGGCGGAGCTCAGGCGGATCTCCGGGGTCAGGTTGCTTGTCGGCGCCGCAAACGGCTGGGAGCACTTCGACATCGATCGCGCTGGCAACCCTGCGCTTCAGAGCAAGCTCGTCCGCCGGGCGCTCATCTACGGCATCGACCGCACGGCCGTTGTCCGACGGCTCTTCGCCGAGATCGATCCGAAGTATCCGCTGAGTGACAGCGCGATCTTCTTGAACACGAGCCGGTACTACACGGCGAACTGGCGTCGCTACCGCTATCGGCCGACTCTTGCCCGGCGTCTCCTCGAGCAGGCGGGCTGCCGCCGCGGCAGTGACGGCATCCAGGTCTGTGCGGGCCGGCGGCTCTCGCTCCGGTTCGCGACGAGCGGAGGGCAACAGCAGCGGACGCTCACCCTCCAGCTGATCCAGGAGCAGCTTCGTCGGGTAGGGGTCGAAGTCGTGCCGTTCTTCGAGGGCGGGGCGATCGCCGTCGACGCCGACGTCCAGCTGTTCGCGTGGTTCTACGCTGCGGACCCGACCGGATTCAAGAGCATCTTCGGCTGCGGCGGTTCCCTCAACTTCACGGGCTACTGCCAGAGGCTCGTGACGAGCGACCTCGACGACGCCGACCGGATCCTCGACGCCGGACAACGCGCGCGTGTCCTCAACAGGGCCGACCGGCGGATCGCGAAGGACGTGCCCGTCATCCCTCTGTATCAGGTGCCGCTGGTCTATGCGTTCCGGACGAATCTGCGCGGAATCGACCCGGCACCTTTCGATCCGTTCTGGAACGCGGAGAACTGGTGGCTCGACCGCTAGCCGACCGTGCGCGCGCGCGTCGCATACTCGAGCGACTTCGGCAGGTTCCCGGCCTGGGCGTGGTAGTGGGCGAGCCGCTCGAGGTGCTCGTCGACTGAATCCGCGTACACGTCCTCGAACGCCGCCGCGATCTCCGCGTAGAGACTGCGTTTGCGCGTCGACGTGAGCGTCGAGAGCGCGGCTTCCCGCAGCAGGCCGTGCGTGAATGTGCACTCCAGCTCGGGGTAGCGAGCCACCTCGCGGACGATCTCCGCACGGAGGAGTGCAGTGAGCGAGGGCGCGACGTCCGAGCCGGCCACTCGCTCGAGCACGGTCACCGGGAACGTCCGCCCGATCGCGGCCGCGATCTGCGCGAGTCGCCGGGGCTCGTCGGCCTGGCGGTCGATGCGCGCCACGAGAAGGTTCTCGAGTGAGGGTGGGAGCAGCTCCAGCGATCCGATCGACACGGTCCACGTTCGGCCCCGCTGCTCGAGCGCGCCGTCAAGGAACGCACGGGCGAGCTCCACGAGATACAACGGGTTTCCTTCTGCCTCGCGAAGCAAGCCTGCCCTCGTTGCTAGCTCGAGCCGGTCGGCGACCAGCTGCGTGAGCAGCTCGTCGGCGGCTTCGTCCGAGATGGGCTTCAGAGCGAGCTCGGAGGCTCGATGCCCGAAGGTCGCGAGCCCGTGGAGCCGCAAGGCTGCCCCTTCCGAGCCAGCAATCGGCTCCTCGGTGAGAACGACGGCTACGGGCGCACGGTCGGTGAGCTCGAGCACCTGCTCGGCGAGTTTCCGGGTTGCGCCGTCGGCCCACTGCGTGTCCTCGATCGCGAGGATCACGGGCTTCGTCGCGGCGAGGCGTTCGAGCCATTCGACGAGCGCCGTCTCGATGTCCTCCTGTGTGACGGCAGCGTCCTGGATCCGGATCCGGAGCAGGGCGGCCAGTGGCGGGAGCACCGCTTCGGCCTTGTCGCCGAACAGCGAGCCGAGACCCGCCCGTGCCTTGGTCCGAAGTGCGATCTCCGGCTCCCCGATCTCAGCCCCGAGCCACCCAAGGAGGATCTCGACGAACGGCCAACCGGGGAGCCCGCCGTATGAGTGACAGCTTCCCTCCAGCCACGTCACAGAATCCCCGGCACTCACCGCAAGCTCCGTGAGCAGGCGCGTCTTGCCGATTCCGGGCGGTCCGGTCAGGAGCAAGACGCGACCGCGACCGGACGCGAGATCGCGTAGTGCTGCCCGCAGGACCTCCACCTCCCGGTCGCGTCCGACGACCGGCGACGTCGCTGCTCGCGGCGCGCGCTCCTTCGCGCGAAGGAGGCGTGAAGCCGCGACCGGCTCCTCCCGGCCCTTGACCGAGATCTCGGTCGGCTCACCGAGCTCGAACCGATGCTCGAGCCGCCGCGCGGTGACGCCTCCCACGAGAATCGTTCCGGGCTCGGCTGCGGCCTGCAGCCGCGCGGCGACATTCGTGGCGTCGCCCAGCGCGACCGCCTGTGGCTCGGCGCTGCCGACGAGGCCGACTGCGGCCGGACCGCTGTTCACTCCCACGCGTACGGCGAAGCCGGAGATTCCCCAGGCAGCCTCGATGTCGCGGGCGTAACCGTTCACGACGTCCAGGATGCGAAGCGCAGTGCGAGCTGCGCGCTCGGGGTCGTCCTCGTGCGCAGTTGGGACGCCGAAGTACGCGCAGATCCCGTCCCCCTGGTAGGCCTGCACCGTGCCGCCGTACTCGTCGACGGCGCGGCTCATCATCGTCACGCACTCGCCGACGAGCACCTTCGCCTCGTCGGGCTCGAGACGTTCCCCCAGTGCAGTCGACCCGACGATGTCGGCGAAGAGCACCGTGACAGGCCGACGCTCGTCCTCGAACTCGCGTGAGCTTCGAGTCACGGAAGCGGGCGTCTCGCTCGGTGGAGACGGCTCGGCATCTGGGGCCGCCCACCGGGCGAGGCTCGTCACGGCGCCGAGCGAGGGGTGCTGGCGCAGGATCGCCTGTTCGAGCTGGCGCAGCTCCGCATTGGGTTCCAGACCGAGCTCGGTGTCGAGGCGCTCGCGTAGGGAGCGGTACTCGTCAAGGGCGTCCGTCTGCCGGCCCGCGCGATAGAGCGCCAGCATCAACTGTCCGCGTAGCCGCTCGTCGAACGGGTGCAGCGCGACGAGCGCCTGGAGCTCGCTGATTGCCTCGGCCTCCCGCCCGAGCGCGAGCATCGCCTCGAAGCGCGCCTCGAGCGCCTCGAGGCGGAGCCGCTCGAGACGTGTGATCTCGGCCTGGACGAACGGCTCTGAGGCGAGGTTCGCGAGCGCCGGGCCGCGCCACAGGGCGAGCGCGCGGGCCAGGCCGCCCTCGGCCTCGAGGAACTCCTCGGCTCGGAGCGCCGACCGTCCCTCGGCGAGCAGCCGCTCGAACTCGTCGACGTCGACTGCACCACGCGCAACGCGGAGGACGTACCCGGGAGGCTCGGTGGCGAGCGCACCGTCGTCGCCGAAGAGCTTGCGAAGCTTCGAGACGTAGACCTGGACGCTGTTCGCGGCGGAGGCCGGTGGATCGTCGCCCCAGAGCGCGTCCACGAGGCGGTCGCGAGACACGACGCGGTTGCGTTCGAGCACGAGCAGCGCGAGCAAGCCCCGCTGCTTCAGACCTCCAAGGGAAAGCACGCGGCCGCCGGCGTCCACGACCTGCAGGGGTCCGAGCACTCGAAACTCGATCTGTCTCCTCCTCTTCGACGGTCAACCGTAGACCGCGATCAAGTCGTTCTCAAGCGGCGCCCAAGCGCGCTTTCAGCGGCGAGTGCGACAACCGAGTGCACAGCACATGCACCCGAAGGAGGGGCAGATGGACATCCATCCGTGGACGAAGTACGAGATCGCGAGACTCCGTGACGAGGAGCGTCTCCTGCGCGCCCGGGACGCGATGCGGGCCAGAGAGCTCCGCAGCGCGGACAACGGCGACGTCGGGGGCGGGGCAGGCCCGACGTGGTTCGCCTGGCTGCGCAGGCGCGACGTTCAAGCCGAGCAGCCGAC
>JBKPLV010000268.1:0-5244 GCA_046731795.1 Actinomycetota bacterium
CCGACTGCGCGCAGTTCGCGCGGCTCCAGCAGCGCCACCGCAGGGCTCTGCGCGGGCTGATGCTGATCCCGATCCCGCTTTCGCTCACGCTCTTCAAGGGTCTCGAAGGCGCAGGGACCGCGAGCGCCGCGACCCTCCCGACCGCCGCCGGCGCCGGCTCCGTCGCGGCCGGGCTCGGTGCGGGCGCCGGAACGGCGACCGCGACGGGCGGCGGGTTGTTTGCGAGCGGGGTCGCGATCAAGGCGGCTGCCGCGGTGGCTGCGGTCAGCGTGGCAAGCGGGGTCGCGGTGACCGGCGTCTCGAAGCTCGAGAGCAACCCGGGGAAGAAAGCTCCGGCGGCCACCAAGCCGGGGGAGCGTCTCGGGCAAGTCGCGCCTCGTGGCGTCACGGTCCCCGGGAACGGGGTGGCCCGCGGCAAGCCGTCAACGCGGGGACCGGGGAACGCGAACCTTCGCTCCAATGCTCGAAAGCGGGCGGCTGTGCGCACGCACGCGAAGTCGTCTCGGACGTCGCACGTCAACTCGGCGAAGCGGGTCGCCGGTGCGAAACGCGTCGCGGGCACGAATCGTGCGAACGGCTCGGCATCCGGGCGGAGCACGACGACCGGCCGGACCAAGCAGGCATCGACGCAGACGAGAACGACGGCCGACAAGACCTCGAAGGGCATCGGGAGCGCAAGAAAGTCGGGGACGACGTCCACGGAGCAGACCTGGGCCGACGCGACCTCGGTCGTGCCGACGTCGACGGGCAACGGCAAGTCGGGTGCGGCTCACGACGCGAAGCCCTGACGACGCGCGCGTCGTCTGAATGCGCGACGTCCTGGCGGCAGGCACCTAGCCGGCGAGTGAAGACGCGTCACCCATGAGGGGGACGAGTTCCATGCCGGGAACGACCGATCTCGTTCTCGGGGATGCGATCGATCGCCGCAGTCGCCGTTACCGTGTTGGCCGCCCTCGTTGCGGCTCCGGCCGCCACGCCCGGAGCTCAGGCCGAGCTCGAGCGCCGTCCGTCCCTCGAGGCAGCGGTCATCCGCGCACTCAACGACGTGAGAGCCGAGCATGACCTCGAGCCACTCCACGCGTCGCCGAGCCTGCGCTCGGCGGCACGAGGTCACTCCCGCGCGATGCTCGACTACGGGTTCTTCGGCCACGACTCCGCCGACGGCACCGCCTTCAGCGAACGGATCCGGCGCTACTACACGAATCGTGGCTGGCGGACGTGGTCGGTCGGAGAGGCGCTTCTCGCGAGCCAGGGGCTCAACATCGACGCGACCGCGATCGTGAAGGCATGGCTCGAGTCGCCGCCGCACCGCGACATCATTCTCTCCCCGACCTTTCGCGACGCCGGCATCGGCGCGCTGTGGGCCGCCTCCGCTCCCAAGGCCTTCGGCGGAGCGGAGACCGTCGTCGTCACGGCCGACTTCGGGCTACGCGAGGGACGAGTCTCCCCCTCGTAAGCGCCCAGCGCAAAGAAACAGAGGGGACAGAAGCGCGGCCACCCTCGCGGCCGCACCGCCTTCCGTTCGAGGCCCTACGCAGCGAGTGTGAGGATCGGGGTGCTTCCCGGGTCGATCTCGCTCGCGAACCCGCGATCCCAGGTCACCACAACCCGGCCCTGCTCGTCGATCTGATCGACGACCCCACGATCGCCGGCGCAGAGGCCGGAGTTGTCGTGAGGCGTCTCGACGAGTTCGATCCGCGCTCCGACCGAGACGCCGGCACGGATCCGAGCTGCCAAGAGCCTTGCACCCTGCGCGTCCATACGAGCCATATCGGTTTCGAGGACGCTTGGCTTTACCCTCTCGGCCGAGTGACGGCAGGAGTAGCCGGAGCATCGCCGAAGACGCGTCGAGCCGGCGGATCGCTCCGAACTCGACGGCTTAGGATCGGTCTGCCGGCATATCGAACCGAGACGGTAGGACGAAGATGAACAACGCCGACGAACACGATCACGAGCCTGATCCGGAGGAGCAGCGCCGCGGCGGCATCGTCCGCCGGGTGCTCCACCAGGGCCCGAGCCCCGAGCAACGACTCGAGGAGCTCTTGGCACGGCGACGCCTGGAGCTCGACGAACACGCCGCGCGGCTACGCGACTCGATCGCCGAGCTCGAGCGGCGAGAAGAGCTGCTCCGCGACTCCCGTACATCCGTCGAGCGCATGCTCCGCCTCGGAACCTCCGACCTCGAGGCGCGCGAGGCAGAGCTCACCGACTACCTGACCAGCCTGACCGAGCGCGAGGCGGCGGTCCAGGAGGCGGAGGCCGACCTCGCGCGACGACGCCAGGAGCTCGGGGCGGTCGAGCTGAAGCGGGCAGCCGTCGAGCGTCGCGAGCGAGCGCTGGCGGCGCGAGAGGAGGAGCTCGAGGCGCTTCGGGAGGAGCTCGACGAGCGGACGGCAACAAGCGCGGACGCGGCAACCGGCGCGGTCGAGCTCGTGTTCCTGCCGGGCGAGCGGTACCGGCTGGTCGAGATCGAGCCCTCCGCACTCAGCGCCGGGTACGTCTTCGAGATCGACGACGTCGAGTACGGGGTCGCGCGTGTGGGTCGGTCACCGCTCCCACACGACGCGCGGCGCTGCGCCTACCTCGTGCGCGGGCGGGGCGGCCTGCCTTCGCCGGGCGGCAGCTCGTAGACGCGGCGCGTGCCCGTCTCTTCGTCCGCGTCGGCAGCGCGCTCCAGCATTCGTTCGGCCTGCGAGACGAGGAACCGGGCAACGGCGATCTCGTCCGCGAGGAACCGGCGCAGGCGCATCTCGTACAGCTCGACGAGACCCCAACTGCGACCGGAGACGCGGAGCGGCAGCATGAGGACGGCGTTCATGCCGAGGTCGCGGAGGATGAACGCCTCAGCCGGATCCACGTCACCGTCGGCGAACGACACCGCGCGCGACACTCCTGTTCGCAACACCTCGGCGGTGACCGGAAAGTCCGCGATCCGGTACGCGGCCTCCTCCCCGAGCGTCACCTCGCGGAGGGCGTGGCTGGTCACGTCCACGACGTAGTCCCCGACGACGCGCGAGGCCGAGCACCCGGTGGCCCCGACCACGAAGACGAGCGCCTTACAGAGCCGGTCGCAGATGCCGCGCGCAGTGTCCTCCGCCTCGATCCCTTTGACCGCATTCATCGCATCCACGAGCACCGCGCCGGAGCCGTCGATTCGCCCACGGTGCCTCCCGTCGAGCGGCGAGCTTTCCTGCGCCGCAACTCCCAGCTGGCGAAACGACGCGACCCGGTCCTTGCCCGCAGCCTTGGCGGCGTACAGCGCCTGGTCTCCCGTACGTAGGAGCGCCGTCGGCGTCGCGCCGTCGAACGGATACGTGGAGACGCCGGCCGAGATCTTCAACGGGAAACCGGCGTCGGTCAGCCCTTTCGCGAGCCGCGTGCGGATCTGCCCGCCGAGCTGCTCCGCGGCATCGACCCCGGCGTGCGGCAGCATGACCACGAACTCGTCCCCGCCGACCCTCGCAGCCTCCGCACCCACCGGCAACGCCGTCACGAGCACGTCTGCGACCTCGCGCAACAGGGCGTCGCCGAATTCGTGGCCGGCGCGGTCGTTGATCTCCTTGAAGTCGTCGCAGTCGATGACGAGCAAGCTGAGCGGAAGTCGCCCCTCCTGGGCGTAGTTCAGTGCACGCTCGAGCCGCGCCTCGAGGCCGCGGCGATTCAGGATCCCCGTCAGCGGATCGGTGGCCGCGCTGAGCCGCTCGCGCTGGAGAGCGAAGGCGGCGTCGAGCGACGCAGCGACGTGAGCGGCGAGGACTGCCGCGGCGTCGAGAACGGTCGGGTCCACGCGCGCCGCATGACGGGTGATGCCGACGAGCGCCCCGATCTCCCCTGCGTTGGCACGCAGCGGAAGCCAGACGACGGACCGGGAACCGGGGCCTGACTGGCCACCTGGCCGGTCGAGGACCTGACACACGACGCTCGGATCCGACTGTGCTCGTAGCGCTTCGAGCTCCGCCTCGGACAGAGGAGCCTGCAACGCGTTCTCGGAGCTCCAGGCTTCGAGCTCTGACAGCGGCCCCACCTCGTCCCACACGACGATCTGGCTCGACTCCACGGGCAGGACCTTGGGCAGCGAGGCGACGCCGAGTGCCGCGATGTCGCGCGGCTCGCGAAGGCTGCCGAGGTGCACGAAGAGCCGCGCGAGTGCGGCGAGATCGAGCGTTCGCCCGGCATGCACGGTCTCGACCAGGGGCGTCAACGCCTGGACGAGTGGCCGCAGCGCGTTCGCGGCACCTTCGGGCAGGGCGCGCTCCGCCTCGACGTTCAGCAGGCCGACGACGGTCTCCCCGGCGCAGAGGGGAAGCGCAAGCTCGGAGACGACTCCTGGGAGTGCGAGCACGTAGTCCGGGTCTGCCGTCACGTCCAGTGCGAGCTGCGGGCGGCAGAACCGCACGGCGCGCCCTGTGATGCCGCTGTCGATCGTGATCCCGTCCGGAACGACCGCATACCCACGCTGCGCGACGAGCCACAGCCGCCCGTGCTCGAGCACGAACACGGATGCCATCGCACCTGCGACCGCCTCGTAGAGAGCGTCGACGGCCACGTCGATCGCGCGAGCAGGATCGTCGTCGGAGCCGATCCGAGCCGCAGCCGTGCGCGCGGCAGCGGCAAGCAGCCCGACGTCGATCGGCCGGACGACGCGCGCTGCCGCAGAGCCACGCTCCATGCCTCGAATATCGGCGCAAGGCGGAGGGACCTGGAGGGGCGCTACTGCCCGCTGAGACCGCGATACCAGTCGAGGATCGCGTCGCCCCAGAACAACGCGACCAGACCGCCCAGTGCCAAGAACGGGCCGAGCGGAATCGCCTTCTTGCGCACGTTGCGCCCGTGGCGAACCAGGAGCACGAACGCGGGTGCGAACGCGGCGAAGAACCCGACGAACATCGCGACGATCACCGAGATCCCGAGGCCCGCGCCGAGAAAGGCGGCGAGCTTGGCATCGCCCATCCCCAACCCGCTCGGATAAACCAGCACGATCAGGAACAGCACCAGCCCCGCGCCGAGAGCGGCAAGGATCCACTCGAGGCTCGGGTCGTCGATCGTCCTCAGGGCGAGGACGAGCACGCCGCCGGGGAGGATGATCGAGTCCGGGATGAGACGGGTCTCGAAGTCCGAGCGCGTGACGATGACGAGGACCCAGCAGAAGAGAGCGGCGACTGCAGCCTCGAGCGTGAAGCCGAAGACGAGCCCGCTCGCTCCACCGAGGAGCGCGGCGCAGCCCGTGACGAGCCACAGCCGCGG
>JBKPLV010000269.1:0-4649 GCA_046731795.1 Actinomycetota bacterium
CATCTCGAGGGCGTACCTAAGCAGGCGGGGCGGAAGCCTCGCCGGTCGGACGAGCCCTATGCGCCAGAATCTCCGGAGGGCGGCGCTGCGGGGGCCGCCCCGTTGCGAAGGACGAGAGTCGGGAGGACGATTGGCAAGTCAAAGCGGACACCACGGGCTCGTCATCGCGAGCAACCGCCTTCCGGTCAGGCTCACGATCTCGGGGAAGGAGATCGAGGTCTCGCCGAGCGCCGGCGGGCTCGCCTCGGCGCTGCAGGCCGGCCGCGGCGAGGCGAGGTGGGTCGGCTGGCCCGGGACCGTGGTGCCGCCCGAGCTCGAGCGACGCGTCACGCAGCGGCTGGCGCGCGAGCACCTCTCGCCCGTGCTGCTGACCGAGAGCGAGGAAGAGGACTTCTACGGGAAGGTCTGCAACGACACGCTCTGGCCGCTGTTCCACTACTTCTCGGACCGGCTCCGGATCACCCCCGAGGCGTGGCAGCGCTACGTCCAGGTGAACGAGCGCTTCGCCGACCGGATCCTCGAGCACGTCGATGAACGCAGCAGGGTCTGGATCCACGACTTCCACCTGATGCTCGTCCCCCAGCTCTTGCGGCAGCGCGACCCCTCTCTCTCGATCGGGTTCTTCCTGCACACGCCGTTCCCCTCGAGCGAGGTCTACCGCCTGCTCCCCGAGCGCGAGCAGCTGCTCCGCGGCGTGCTCGGCGCGGACTACGTCAGCTTCCAGATCGGGGACTACGCACGGCACTTCCGCTCGTCGGTGCTGCGCATCCTGGGCGTGGACTCCACCCCTGACTGGCTCGAGATCGACGGGCGCCGCGTCGGCATCGGCGTCGACCCGATCGGGATCGACACCGAGGGCTTCCGCTCGACGCTTCGGCATCCGGAGACCGCGCGCCTGCTCGCGGACCTCGAGCGGCAGTACGAGGGCCGGCGGCTGGTGCTCGGCGTCGAGCGCCTCGACTACACGAAGGGGATCCCCCACAAGCTGCAGGCGTTCGAGCGCTTCCTCGAGCAGGATCCCTCGCGCGCGCGGACGACGACGATGATCCAGGTGCTCGTGCCCTCGAGGCTGGAGAGCCCCGAGTACCGGGCACAGCGCGACGAGATCGAGCTCCGCATCGCTCGCATCAACGGCCGCTTCGCGCAGCCGGGCTCGACCCCGGTCGAGTACATCCACCGCAACATCTCGAAGCCCGGGCTCGTCGCGCTGTACCGGCGCGCCGACGTGATGATGATCACCGCGCTGCGCGACGGGATGAACCTGGTCGCGCACGAGTTCGTGCTCTGCCAGTCGGAGCCGGGCCTGCCCGGCCGCTGGCGCGGGGCGCTGCTCCTCTCCGAGCTTGCCGGCGCGGCGCAGGTGCTTCCGGGCGCTCTCCTCGTGAACCCGTGGGACGTCGACGCCGTCGTCGAGCATCTCGGGAAGGCGCTGGAGCTGTCGGCCCGCGAGCGCCAGCGACGGCTCGAGACCATGGCGCGCCGAGTGGAGGCGCTCGACACCCGGCGCTGGGCCGAGGGGTTCCTCACTCGGCTCGGCCGCTACTCGCGACGCGAGCGGCGAGGGCGGCGGCCCCCCACCGTCGACACGGCCCTCCAGGAGCGCCTCACGCGCCGGTTCGCGCGAGCACGGCAGCGAACGATCTTGCTCGACTACGACGGCACGCTCCGGGAGTTCGAGATCCACCCGGATCTCGCGCAGCCGACTCCGGACATCCGCGCGCTGCTCCGCTCGCTCGCGGCGCTCCCCGAGACGACGGTGCACATCGTGAGTGGCCGGCGCCGCCGGAACCTCGAGCAGTGGCTCGGGCGGCTGCCGGTCTACCTGTGCGCCGAGCACGGATACCTCGCGCGGGAGCCTGGGGGCGAGTGGCACCCGCTCCTCGACCTCGACCTGTCGTGGCTGCGTCCCATCGAGCGGCTCCTGCGGCGCGTGGCCGCGGACGTTCCGGGCGCCCACGTCGAGCGGAAGTCGTGCAGCGTTGCCTGGCACTACCGCCAGGCCGAGACCGAGTACGGGTCGTGGCGGGCCCGCGAGCTCCTCAACGACCTCCACCAGCACCTCGCCGGTGCGCCCGCGGAGGTCCTCGCCGGCAACCAGGTCGTCGAGGTGCGCGCCCTCGGCGTGGACAAGGGCGTCTACGTCCGCAGCCTGTTCCCGGACGGCAAGGAGTCCACGCACTTCGTCCTCGGCCTCGGTGACGACCGCACCGACAACGACCTCCTCGAGGCGCTCCCGGCCGGCTCGGTGGCCGGGCACGTCGGCAGCCTGCTCCCGACGAGCCGGGCGGACGGGCGGCGCGAGGACATCCACCTCGTCGGCCCCGGCGAGGTCCGGTCGTTCCTCCGAGCGCTCGCCGGGAGCGTGCAGCCGGCGCCCTAGAGACGGCGCTGCCGGCGCTCGTCGCGAATCGTCCGCACGAGCGCGAGGCTCCACCACCGCCAGGCGGTGAAAGCGAAGAAAACGAGCGCGGTGATCGCAGCCGTGAGCGTGCCGAAGATGCGCTCGGAGACGAGGTAGAGGACGCCCGTGAAGGCGATCGAGCAGGCGACCGTGCCCGCGATCGCCTCCCGGTTCCCCTTCCGGAGGATGTGGTCCTTGTCTCCTTCGCGGAAGCGGAGACGGTGGTGCGCCGCGGGTGCGAGGAAGAGGACGATCGCGACCGCAGTGCTCACGAGCGTGACGAAGTAGACGTAGCGCTCGGCGCGGTTGAGGTCGCGGAACGGGATCGTGAAGCTCACGGCGAGCAGGAAGCCGAGGAGGACGGTCGCCCCCGGGATCAGCGAGCGGAGCTCCTGCAGGAGCTCGTTGTGCTCGCGCTCGAGGCGCGCCTTGAGCGCCTCGGCGCCCTCGGCCTCGAGGAGCTCCTGTTCGATGCGGTCGAGTTCGCCGGGCACGGCTAGATGGGCGCCGTCGCGGCGAGCGGTCGCGTGAACGCCGCTGCATGCCCCCGCGCGTTCGCCTCCCGAAGGCCGTCCTCGTCGAGCGCTCCGATGCGGCGAAGCAGCTCGAGCTCGTCGCGCAGGTGCGTCCGCATCATCTCGGGCCCGTCGGTGGCGATCGTGAACGGCACCTCGTGCTCGACGAACGCGCGAATCGTGTCCCGGACGGCGTCCTCGTCGGGCAGCGCCTTCGTGAGCAGGTTCGAGGTCGGGCAGATCTCGAGGGTGGTGCCGAGCTCGCGGATCGCCGACATGAGCTCCGGGTCCTGTGCCGCGAGGATGCCGTGTCCGATGCGATCGGGGCGGAGGTGCTCGACGACGTCGCCGATCTCGCTACGACCGGTCTCGCCGCCCTCCTCGCCGACGTGGATCGTGACTCCGAGCCCGGCCTCGCGGGCCGTCTCGACGATCGGCTCGATCTGCGCGTACTCGTAGCGCCCGCCCCCGGGCCTGGGACCGGCGATGTCGATGCCGACGATGCCGCGCGCCGACCAGCTGATCGCCTTCTCGGCGATGATCTCGTTCAGCCGCAGGTCGAAGGTGCGATCCATCATCAGGATCAGCCCGGCGCGAACCTGCGGGTACTCGAGGCTCGCCCGGTCGACTCCCCGGACGGCCGCGAGAATGATGTGGTCGAGGTCGCGCTCACCGCCGCGGTTGCGCTTCATCGGGTTGAAGCGGAGCTCGAGCGTCGTGATGCCCTGCGAGCGGTACGCGCCGCCGATGGCGCCGTGGACGGAGTGCTCGACGGCCAGCGGCGAGGACTGGATGAGCTCGGTCCAGTGGTAGATCTGGTCGAGCTCGTCGAGGCCCTGCACGCCGTGTGGGTCGGACACGGTGACGAGCGCGTCGAACTCCCAGAAGTCCTTCACCGGCAGCGCGATGCCCTGCTCGTGCGCGATCGACCAGAGGATGTCCGAGGCGACCGAGCCGCCGAGGTGGGTGTGGAGCTCGGCGAGGCCTTCGCCTTCCAGGACCATCCGGGGAGTCTAGATTCCGCGCGCTGGGTAGTCTCGATCGGTGAACGTCAACCGCGTGGCGGCGAGCGCGACGAATCACTGCCTTACGGGCTGCGGCATCGGCGAGGTGCTCGGCATGGTGCTCGCGACGTGGTGGGGCTGGGGCAACGCCGCCTCGGTCGTGCTCGCGATCGTGCTCGCGTTCTTCTTCGGCTACACGCTGACGCTGGTCCCGCTCCTGCGCGCGGGGACTGCCCTCGGCGCGGCGATCGGCATCGCGCTCGTCGCGGACACCCTCTCGATCGCGACGATGGAGTTCGTCGACAACGCCGTTCTCCTCGTGTGGCCCAATGCGCTCGACGCGGGCCTCACCGACCTCCTGTTCTGGGGCTCGCTCGCGATCTCGCTCGCCGTCGCATGGGGGCCGACCTTCCTCGTGAACCGTGCGCTGATCAAGCGCGGCAAGGGCCACGCGCGCGCCCCTGCGGCGCACGCGCACTAGGGCAGCGAAGCGCGCGGCGACACCACCACGTGGATGACCGACGTTCCTCGCGTCCATGTGATCAGCCCCAGCGCCTCCAGCCGCTCGAGCGTCCACTGGAACGCCTCGGCCTGTGCGCCTGAGCCGTAGCGGCGCCTCACGTCGAAGGCGAAGCCGCTCGCGTGGACGCCCGCGTGCGCCGAGGCGCCGGGATCCGGCGGCGTGAGCGCGTCGCCGGCCGCCTCGTCGTAGGTCGCCCTCGTCACCGC
>JBKPLV010000270.1:0-4432 GCA_046731795.1 Actinomycetota bacterium
CGAGGCCGGCGACGCGGTCGCTCGCCAGGCGCCTGCGCTTCGCCGCATCCTGGCCGAGGCGGACGGCGCGCTCCAGCCGCAGCTCTTCCGCGCGGAGCAGTCGAACACCTCGGTGGTCTACGGCGGGAGGCTGATCCTCAAAGTCTTCCGGCGCGTCGAGGAGGGCGTCAACCCGGACTTCGACGTCGGCCTCTTCCTCAACAGGCACGACTTCGAGCACGCGCCGGCGGTCGCGGGGGCGCTCGAATATCACAGATCCGCAGGCGACCCGCGGATGCTCGCGATCATGCACGAGATCGTCCCCAACGAGGGCGACGCGTGGAGCTACACCCGGGACGAGGTGGGCCGCTTCTACGAGCGCGTGCTCGTCGACGGCATCCCGGTCTCCGACGCGGGTTGGGACCCGCGGGAGTCGTATCTCGACCTCGCGCAGCGCGAGCTGCCGGAGGTCGCACACGAGCTCAGCGAGGCCTACATCCGCTCAGCCGAGGTGCTCGGCCGCCGGACGGCCGAGCTGCACGCGACGCTCGCCGCGGGCGACGGCGACCCGGCCTTCACTCCCGAGCCGTACACCGCGCTCTACCAGCGCTCGCTGTACCAGACGCTGCGCAACGTGGCGCGGCGCAACCTGCGGCTCCTGCGCAGGGCGCTGCCGCGGCTCGAGGCACGCGATCGCGAGGTCGCCGAGCGGGTGCTCCGGAGCGAGCCCGAGCTCCTGCAGCGCTTCCGAGCGGTCGTCGAGCGTCCGCTCACCGGACGCCGCATCCGCTACCACGGCGACTTCCATCTCGGCCAGGTGCTCCACACCGGCAAGGACTTCGTGATCATCGACTTCGAGGGCGAGCCCGGACGTTCGCTCGCGGAGCGCCGCATCAAGCGCTCGCCGCTCCGCGACGTCGCCGGCATGCTGCGCTCGTTCGACTACGCGACGCATGCCGGGCTCCGCGATCAGGTCGAGCGCGGCCTCGTCGAGCGCGACACGGAGGCGTACGAGGAGCTCGTTCGCTGGGGACGCACCTGGTGCTCGTGGGCGGCCGCGACGTTCCTCGGCTCGTACCTCGAGACGGCGGCCGCCGCGACCTTCCTGCCCGACAGCGAGGACGAGCTAAAGGTGATGCTCGAGCTGTACGCGCTCGAGAAGGCGCTTTACGAGGTCGGATACGAGGTCTCGAGCCGTCCCGACTGGGTGCAGATCCCGCTCGCCGGCATCGCCCAGCTCCTGGAGAACGGCCTGTGAGCACGACTCGAACCGTCAAGGCTGTGCTCGAGCCGGGCGACGCGTTCCTGACCGAGGATGATCTCTACCTCTTCAACGAGGGAAGCCATGTGCGCCTGTACGAGAAGCTCGGTGCCCACCCCGGGACGCTCGGGGACGTGGAGGGAACGTACTTCGGGGTCTGGGCCCCGAGCGCCGAGCGCGTGTCCGTCGTCGGCGACTTCAACTCCTGGCATGGCGGGCGCCACCGGCTGCGCCCGCGTGGCTCGTCGGGAATCTGGGAGGGCTTCGTCCCCGGCGTCGCGGCGGGCGCGCTGTACAAGTTCCGGATCGCGCCGGGCAACGGCCCGCAGGCGCTCGAGAAGGCGGATCCGTTCGCGTTCGCCGCAGAGCTTCCGCCGAACACGGCCTCCGTCGTCTCCGACCTCGCGTACGAGTGGCAGGACAAGGAGTGGATGGACTCACGCGGCGAGCGGAACGACCTCGACGCCCCGATCGCCCTGTACGAGTTGCACCCTGGCAGCTGGCGGCGCGTACCCGAGGAGGGGAACCGCTCGCTCTCCTACCGCGAGCTCGGGGAGGCGCTCGCCGAGTACGTGTCCGAGCTCGGGTTCACGCACGTGGAGCTGCTGCCCGTCATGGAGCATCCCTTTTACGGCTCGTGGGGCTACCAGACGACCGGCTACTTCGCGCCGACCGGGCGCTACGGCGCCCCTCAGGACCTCATGTTCCTCGTGGACACCCTGCACCAGGCCGGCGTCGGCGTCGTCCTCGACTGGGTGCCGTCACATTTCCCCGACGACCCCTACGCGCTCGCCCAGTTCGACGGCACGCACCTGTTCGAGCACGCGGACCCGCGTGAGGGACGCCACCCGGACTGGGGCAGCCTCATCTTCAACTACGGCCGTCACGAAGTCCGCAGCTTCCTGCTCTCGAGCGCGCTCTTCTGGCTCGACCGCTACCACGCCGACGGCCTGCGGGTCGACGCCGTCGCCTCCATGCTCTACCGCGATTACTCGCGTACCGAGGGGGAGTGGATCCCGAACGAGTACGGCGGCCGCGAGAACCTCGAGGCGATCAGCTTCCTGCGGCGCCTGAACGAGGAAGTCTACGGCGCCCACCCAGATGTCGCGACGTACGCCGAGGAGTCGACCGCGTGGCCGATGGTCTCGCGGCCCACCTACCTGGGCGGGCTCGGCTTCGGGCTCAAGTGGGACATGGGCTGGATGCACGACACGCTCGAGTACACGAGCCGCGATCCCGTCCACCGCCGCTTCCACCACAACGAGCTGACGTTCCGGGCGATCTACGCCTCGAATGAGAACTTCGTGCTGCCGCTCTCCCACGACGAGGTCGTCCACGGCAAGGGGTCGCTCCTCGCTCGCATGCCGGGCGACCGCTGGCAGCAGCTCGCGAACCTCCGCCTCCTCTTCGCCTACCAGTTCACCCTGCCAGGCAAGAAGCTCCTCTTCATGGGCGGCGAGCTCGCACAGCCGGGCGAGTGGGACCACGACGGCTCCCTCGACTGGCACCTGCTGGACGACGAGGCGCATGCAGGCGTGCAGCGGCTCGTCGGCGACCTCGGCCGCCTCTACCGCGACGCCGAGGCTCTGCACGAGCTCGACTGCGATCCGGCCGGCTTCGAGTGGATCGACGCCAACGACTCGCTGGCGAGC
The DNA here is from genome assembly GCA_046731795.1 of Actinomycetota bacterium. Classification (GTDB taxonomy): domain Bacteria; phylum Actinomycetota; class Thermoleophilia; order Gaiellales; family Gaiellaceae; genus GMQP-bins7. Next base: position 2,893 of record JBKPLV010000270.1, read on the forward strand.
GTCCTGAGCTTCCTCCGCCGCGGCAGGGACGCCGACGACGTCGCGGCGGTCGTCTGCAACTTCACGCCGATCCTGCGGCGCAACTACCGGCTGGGCGTTCCCGAGGGCGGCCACTGGCAGGAGGTGCTCAACACGGACGCGACGACGTACGGGGGAAGCGGGCAGGGGAACCTCGGCGGCGTCGAGGCCGTTCCGATCGCGTTCCACGGGCGGCCGTGGTCGCTCGTCCTCACGTTGCCGCCGCTCAGCGCGCTGGTGTTGCGCCCCGAGGCCTCGGCCGATTAGTGGACGAGGAGGGCGTCGCGCTCGGCGTGCCGCGCGACCGCCTCGTCGACGGTTCGGGCGAGCAGTTGCTCGAGAAAGCCGCGCCCGCGGCTTCCGACGACGATCGGGTCCGCGTCGCGCTCGTCCGCGAGCGCGAGCAGCCGCTCGGCCAGCTCGCCCTCGCCGGCCACGAACTCCGCGTCGACGTCGTGACCAATGAGCGCCCTACGGGCCTCCTCGAGCTGAAGATGCGGGGACTACGTCCCGGGACGGAGCACGTGCGCCTCGACCGTTCCCTCGCGTGCTCGAACAAGGACCTCTGGCCCTCGATCGGCGCCGAGCACGACGTCGAGCGGGTGGGGCTCGGCGGGTCGACCGGTCGGGAGCCAGGGCCGCCCGGGCGAGCACAGGATCAGCGTGTGCGCCTTTCGCCCCACGAAGCCGAGGCTCTCGCGCTCGTCGCTGACTTCCCCGTACCACAGCTCGAGACGAGCCGCGCGCAACCGCTCCACCGCAGCGACGAGCTCGCCCGTGACGATGCCGAGCTCGGACACGCCCAGGAGCTCGCCCGCGCGGAACGCGGCGGCTTCCGGCGAGTCCTCGACGCCGCGGTGGGCGATCAGCTCGACGATGTTCCCGGCCGGGTCCTGGGCGTAGCAGGCGAGCGCGTCCCAGAAGTCGAAGTCGAACGTCGTCTCCTCGCTCTCGGGTCGGGCGAGCAGAGGCACGCGTGCCGAGAGCCAGCCCCGCGCCTCCTCGAAGCGGTTGCCGGGGACGAGCAGCGCGAAGTGGTAGTACGGCTCGCCGGAGCCGGGGGCAGCCCTGAAGGTCAGGTGCGCGGCTCCGACGGACAGGTGCAGCTCGTGCGCATGGCGCGTTCCCGGGAAGTCGAGCTGCTCGCGGTAGAAGCGGTCGACCGCGTCGAGGCGGTCAGGGGCGACGAGAAGCTCCGCGCTGGCGATGCGCCACGCCGGTTGCGCTTCGTCGCGTGCCGGTTCCGACATCGATCCTCCGTGGTCGCCCGTAAAACATGGTGCCTGCCCACTGCGGTTCCGAGTCGCACGTCCGATGAGTTTCCGTTTCCGCGCCCGTCCAAAGGACGAACCCGACGAGAAGGAGGCTCATATGTCCCAGGTCGCGACGAAGCTGCATCTCACTCAGGTCGGACGCGTGGCCATCACCGTCGCCGACACCGATCGCGCGATCGAGTTCTACGTCGGCACGCTCGGCTTCGAGAAGGTGGTCGACATCTCCATGGGCGAGGCGATGCGCTGGG
>JBKPLV010000271.1:0-2954 GCA_046731795.1 Actinomycetota bacterium
CCGTCCGCTCGCGCAGGACGAGGTGGAGTTCCGCCGCCGCTTCGAGGTCCGGCGTCCGCTCTACGAGGAGGTCGCGCACGCTCGTGCGACCGACGCAGAGGGAGTCGTGCTCGCCGCGGCAGGCATCGAGCTCGGTCCGCACGGCGACGTCCTCGACGGCACCGTCGTCGCCGACCGGCGCGTGGCGGAGCTCCACGAGCTCGAGGCGGCACACCTCGTCGAGGCGAAGACGCTCGCCGAGGCCGAGCGCGCGTGGAGGGAGCTCGTCCTCGACCGCTCCTCCACGATCGTCGCCGTCGGCGGCGGCACGACCACCGACCTCGCCGGCTTCGTCGCGGCCACGTACATGCGCGGCATCGACTGGGTCGCGGTGCCGACGACGCTCGTCGGCCAGGTCGACGCGTCGATCGGCGGCAAGACCGGCGTCGACCTCGCCGAGGGGAAGAACCTCATCGGGGCGTTCCACTGGCCGGTCGCGACGCGGATCGACACCTCGTTCCTGGAGACGCTGCCGGAGGAGGAGCGGCGCAACGGCCTCGCGGAGGTCGTGAAGACCGGCCTGCTCGCCGGCGCGCCGTACTGGGAAATGGAGACGGCGCGGCAGATGCGGTCGTGCGCCGCCTTCAAGGCGGCCGTCTGCCTGCGCGATCCACACGAGCGGGGCGAGCGCGCGTACCTGAATCTCGGCCACACGTTCGGCCATGCACTCGAGACCGCCTCCGGCAACACCATCCCGCACGGGCGCGCGGTCGCGCTCGGTCTGCTCGCCGCCCTGCGCCTCTCGGGTCTCGACTCGGAGGCGCGCACGGTCGAGGAGGTGCTCGCGCCGGAGCCGGTCGCAGTCGACCGCGAGCTCGCCTGGGCGCTCCTGCAGCGCGACAAGAAGGCGAGGGACGGCCGTGTGCGGCTCGTCCTGCTCGACAAGCCGGGCAGTCCACGCCTCAGCGCCGACGTCGAGCCCGAGCGCGTGCGAGCCGCCCTCGACGCACTCATCGCATAGGGTCACGCCGTGCGGATCCTCGTCCTGAACGGGGTCAATCTCGACGTGCTCTCGCGTCGCGACCCCGAGCTGTACGGCGGCGTCGGCCTGTCTGAGCTCGAGACGAAGATCTACGAGTGGGCGCTCCAGCTGGAGTGCACGGCGCGGTGCCGCCAGACGAACGACGAGGGCGAGTTCGTCGAGTGGTGCCACGAGGCGTACGACTGGGCGGATGGCGTGATCGCGAACCCGGGGGCTTGGTCGCACTACTCGTGGGCGATCCGCGACGCTCTCGAGCTGTTCTCGGCTCCCGTCGTCGAGGTGCACCTCTCGAACATCCACGAGCGCGAGGAGTGGCGCCGGTTCTCGGTGCTCGAGGACGTCGCCGCGGCACGCTTCATCGGCAAAGGGCCCGACGGCTACCGCGAGGCCCTCGAGTTCCTCATCAAGGGAGAGACATGACCCGAATCGGCCGGCTCGCGGCGCTCCTCGAAGAGCCGCTGCTCGTCGCCGGGCCGCCGTACGTGCTCGGCGGCCAGGCGAACGTGCGCTACCTCACCGGGCTCGAGAGCTCGAACTCGGCCGTACTCGTCGACCCGGACGGGCGCGCGACGCTGTACACGGACTTCCGGTACGCGAACCGCGCGCGGGCACTCGACGGCGTCGAGGTGACCGAGGTCGCGCGCGGGCTGATTCCCGCGATCGGGAAGCTGCTGGCGGGGCGGCGCATCGGGTTCGAGGAGCAGCATCTCCCACACGCGCTCTACCGCGAGCTCGTCGATGCCGGCATCGACGCCCAGCCGACCTCAGGTCTCGTCGAGGGCCTGCGCGCGGTGAAGGACGCCGACGAGCTCGAGACGATGCGTCGCGCGAGTGCGCTCTCGGACGAGGTGTTCGCCGCGCTCTCGCGCGAGCGCTTTTCGGGTCGCACCGAGAGCCAGCTCGCCTGGTGGGTCGAGCGCAGCTTCCGCGAGGGCGGCGCCCAGGGCGTGTCGTTCGAGGCGGTGGTCGCCGCGGGCGCGAATGCCGCCTCGCCGCACGCGCTGCCCGGCGACACGCCGATCGAGCCGGGTGTGCTCGTCGTCGTGGACGCGGGCTGCATCGTCGACGGCTACTGCTCGGACTGCACCCGGACGTTCGCGGTCGGGGAGATCTCGGAGCGGCTGCAGGAGCTCTACGCGCTTTGCCTGGAGGCGCAGCTCGCCGGCCTCGCGGCGGTCGCGCCCGAGGTGCACGGCCGCGACGCCGATGCCGCCTCGCGCACGCTGATCGCAGACGCCGGCCTCGGCGAGGCCTACGGTCACGGCATGGGCCACGGCGTCGGTCTCCAGATCCACGAGGCTCCGACGCTCCGGCCGGAGTCCACCGACGTGCTCGAGGCAGGGAACGTCGTGTCCGTGGAGCCGGGCATCTACCTCCCGGACGAGGGCGCCGGCGTGCGCATCGAGGACCTCGTCGTCGTCACCGACGACGGCTGCGAGCGGCTCACGCGGTTCGGCAAGGAGCTGATCACGGTCGCCTGACTACACTGCGCCGCTGCAATGGCCGAGACCGTCTCCACGAATCAGTTCCGCAATGGGATGCACATCGAGATCGACGGCGCCGTATGGCGCATCGTCGAGTTCCAGCACGTCAAGCCGGGCAAGGGCGGAGCCTTCGTACGCACGAGGCTGAAGGCGCTCGACTCCGGCTCGGTCGTCGACCGCACCTTCCGGGCGGGCGAGAAGTTCGCCCGCGTCCACACCGAGGTGAAGAACGTCCAGTTCCTCTACGACGACGGCAACGAGGCGCACTTCATGGACGAGCAGACGTACGACCAGTTCGGGCTCCCGCACACCGAGGTCGCCGACGAGCTCGCATACCTGCCTCCGTCCAGCACCGTGCAGATGCTCGCCGTGAACGGCAAGCCGTCCGGGATCCAGCTCCCCGCGTCCGTGGAGCTGGCCGTCGCGCAGACGGAGCCCGCCGTCCGCGG
>JBKPLV010000272.1:0-2745 GCA_046731795.1 Actinomycetota bacterium
TCGGTCGTCCGGTGTCGGCAGAGCGCGTCTTCGATCGCGCTGCGCGCCGATATCCGGACGACGTCGAAGCGCAGGTCGCGCGCGCCGTCGGTCGCTTCGACAAGGACGCGCCGGAGCGCGCGTTCGGGCTCCTCGGGCCCCTGTCGGCGACGCACGGCAACGACCCAAGCGTGCGCTTCCACCTCGGCGTGCTCCTGTTGTGGACCGGCCGGATCAAGCCGGCCGAGCGGCAGTTCCGGCTCGCGTCGAAGGCGCAGCCGAGCGCGCCGCTCGCGCGCGAGGCGGAGCGCTACCTCGAGACGATCCGCGCCGCTCAGCGGTGATCAGTCCTTGCCGCGCGCTCGGCCGCACGGACGCAACCGGCGTTTCGTGTCTTTCCGGCCGGGGCGAACACACCCCAGACGAGTCGAGCTCTTGCGACACGGATGTGAGCCGGGAGGCATGCGTAGCCGAGCAGAGAGGCGCGGCGCAACGGCCAGGTCCGACCTGGCCAGGAGGAGCGTTGCTTTGACGACCGCCGCAGCTGTCACTACCGTGTGACCGCCGACGACGAAGGGGGGCGGTCTGGCCGCTGAAGAAACGCAGGGCGCTATTACCCGAACGCCGATCGAGGAGATCCTCGTGGGCGACGAGGGCCAGCGGCTCCTGGAGAGCGGCTACCGCACCGGACAGCTCGATGCCGACGAGCTCGCGCTCGCGGTCGACGAGCTCGAGCTGGAGCCGGCGCAGCTCGACGATCTGTACGCGGCGCTCGACGAGGCGCAGATCGCCGTCGTGCACGCCGGCGAGGCGGACGAGCCGGAAGCGGAGGCTGAGCCCGAGCCGGAGATCACGACCGACGCGCTTCAGCTCTTCCTGAAGGACATCGGCAAGGTGCCGCTCCTGACCGCGGCGCAAGAGGTCGAGCTCGCGAAGCGGATCGAGCGCGGCGAGCACGCAGCCAAGCAGGCGATGGTCGAGGCGAACCTCCGGCTGGTGGTCTCGATCGCGAAGCGCTACCGGAACCAGGGGCTGCCGTTCCTCGACCTCATCCAGGAAGGGACGATCGGGCTCGTCCGCGCGGCCGAGAAGTTCGACTACCGCAAGGGCTTCAAGTTCTCGACGTACGCCACCTGGTGGATCCGGCAGGCCGTAGCGCGCGCGATCGCGGACAAGGGGCGGACGATCCGCATGCCCGTTCACGTCGTCGAGAAGCTCAATCGGATCATGCGCTCCGAGCGCAAGCTGCGCGCCGAGCTCGGCCGCGAGCCTTCCACCGAAGAGATCGCGCGCGACGTCGAGATGACGACGGACGAGGTCGAGCAGATCCGGCGCAGCGCGCAGATTCCGGTCTCGCTCGAGAAGCCGGTCGGTGACGACGACGAGTCCGAGTTCGGGCACTTCCTGGCCGACGAGTCCGCTCCTCTCCCCGACGAGCTCGCCGAGACGACGCTGCAGCGTGAGGCCCTCCGTTCGATCCTCGGCGCGCTCTCCGAGCGTGAGCGGGTCGTGCTCGAGCTCCGCTACGGCCTTGACGGCCAGCAGCCGCGCACGCTCGATGAGGTCGGCCGCGCCTTCAACGTCACGCGCGAGCGGATCCGCCAGATCGAGCACCAGGGCCTGAAGAAGCTCCGCGCGCTCGCCGACGCCCAGCGCGTCCGCGACGTCGCCTAGCACCCGCCTGATCTACCGCGTCGCTCGCCGAGCCCTGACTAGACTCCGCGGCCGTGGCGCCGCCGTCCGACACGCTTCGCGAGCAGCTCGCCGAGTTCGTCGCGATTCCCTCCGTCAGTGCGGACAGCGAGCACGCGCCCGACATCGTCGCGGCCGGAGAGTGGGTCGCGAGCCACATCCGCTCGAGCGGAGGCAGCGCGGAGCTCGAGCTCTGGGGGCCGCGACCGCTCGTCGTTGGTCAGGTCCCCGCCTCCTCGCGGCCCGAGTCGGCGCCCACGGCGCTCTGCTACGCGCACTTCGACGTGCAGCCGCCCGACCCGCTCGATCTCTGGGAGTCTGGGCCGTTCGAGCTCACGCAACGTGACGGGCGCCTCTACGCGCGGGGCGTCGCCGACGACAAGGGCAACATGTTCGTGCTCGTCGAGGCGGTGCGGCAGCTCGCAGAGGAGGGCGCGCTCCCGGTCAACGTCCGCTTCGCCTTCGACGGCGAGGAGGAAGTCGGAGGCGACTCGATCGTCGACTGGGTCGTCGCGGACAAAGGTCCGGCGGACGTCGCGATGATCCTCGACGGCGGCATGATCAGCCGCGAGCAGCCGGCGTTCATGATCGGCGTGCGCGGGATGGTCTACCTGCACCTGCGCGTCCGGACGGGCGCGACCGACATGCACTCGGGCATGTTCGGCGCGGCCGCGCTCAACGCGGCGCACGCGCTGATGACCGCGCTCTCCGCGGTTCTGCCCGACGCGAACGGCCGCCTCCCGGAGCCGCTGCGCGAGGGCGTGACGGCAGCCTCGGCCGAGGAGGTCGAGGCGTGGGCGCAGCTCCCTTCGGGTGCCGAGCAGCTCGCGGCGCAGGGCGCGGCCCCGATCGTTCCCGGCGCCGAGGACGAGTTCTACGCGCGTACGTTCGCCGACACGTCGCTCGACGTGAACGGCATCGCGAGTGGTTCGCCCGACCTCGTGAAGACCGTCCTCCCGGTGGAAGCGCGGGCAAACGTCTCGCTGCGTCTGGCTCCTGACCAAGATCCGGCCGTGATCCGCGCGGCCTTCGAGCGGCTCGTCAGGGATGCGCTGCCCGCCGGCGCCGAGCTCG
>JBKPLV010000273.1:0-1926 GCA_046731795.1 Actinomycetota bacterium
ATGCGTCGAAGTCGTCGATCGTCACGTCGACGTCCTCCGAGTCGACGACCGGCGGATCCTGCGGCTGCGGCACGTGCAGCTCGCCGCCGAGGAGCGTGGCGACCTCGCGCGCGACGCCGACCATCGAGAGCAGGTCGACCCGGTTGACGGTCGGTGTCACGTCGAGCACCTGCTCGCGGATTGGCAACACGTCGGCGAGCGGCGTGCCCGGCTCGGGCCCGTCCGGGAGCAGCATGATCCCCACGTGGTCGTCTCCGAGGCCGACCTCGTCCTCGGCGAGGATCATCCCGCGCGACGACTGACCGCGGAGCTCGCGCTCGTCGAGCGGCTGCTCGAAGATCGGCAGATAGGCACCCGGGAGCGCCACCGCGACCGTGGCCCCCGCATCGAAGTTCCACGCTCCGCAGACGATCTGGCGTGCATCGCCCTCCCCCACGTCGACCTGGCAGACGCGTAGCCGGTCCGCGTTCGGGTGCGCCTCGACCTCCAGCACGCGCCCGACGAGGAAGCGGCCGACGTTGCCGTCGACGTCTGGAACACCGACCTCGAAGACGCGCTCCACCTCAGCGGCCGAGGTGAAGAGCCGGTCCGCGATCTCGCGTGCCGTCGCGTCGACGGTGACGTACTCGCGCAGCCAGGAAAGCGGGACGTGCATCAGAACTGACCCAGGAGCCGAGGATCGTTGCGCCAGAGCTCGCGCAGGTCGGGAATCCCGTGGCGCAGCACGGCGATCCGCTCCAGGCCCCACCCGAAGGCAAAGCCGCTGTAGCGTTCGGAGTCGTAGCCGACGAGCTCGAAGAGGTTCGGGTCGACCATTCCCGAGCCGCCGACCTCGATCCAGCCCGAGTGCCGGCAGACGGGGCAACCCGCTCCGTCGCAGATGTGGCACGAGACGAGCGCCTCCACGGACGGCTCGGTGAACGGGAAGTGGTTGGTCACAAAACGCGTGCGCCGGCTCTCCCCGAAGAGCGCCTTGATGAGGTAGTCCAGCGTTCCCTCGAGGTCCGCGAGCGTGATGCCCTCGTCGACGGCCAGCCCCTCGACCTGATGGAACGTCGGCGTGTGCGTGGCGTCCGGTGTGTCCCGGCGGTAGACGCGGCCGGGGCAGATGACGTACACCGGCGGCTGCTGCTTCTCCATCGTTCGGATCTGCGCCGGCGACGTCTCCGTGCGCAGCACTGTCTCGTCGTCGAGGAACAAGGTCTGCAGCGGCGAGCGGGTCGGATGCTCGGGCGGGATGTTCAGCGCGTCGAAGTTGTAGTGCGTCGTCTCGACTTCGCGGCCGTCGACGATCGAGTAGCCGAGCCCAAGGAAGATGTCCTCGAACTCCCGCCTGATCTGTGTGATCAGGTGGAGGTGGCCGCGACGGATCGCGGTGCCGGGCATGGTCACGTCGATCCGCTCCTCCGTGAGTCGGCGATCGAGCTCGGCCCGCTCGAGCGCGTGCTGGCGCGAGTCGATCGCGGCCTCCAGCCGCTCGCGCAGCGCATTGAGCGCCATCCCGGTCTCGCGGTCGCGGACCTCGCGGAGCGCGAGCTTCAGCTCGCTCTTGCGGCCGAGGTAGTCGACGCGCACCTGCTCGATCTCGTCGACCGTCGTCGCCGCCTCGGCAGCTGCGAGCGCGGCGTTCTCGAGTGCCTGGGCGTCCACGGGAGCGCCGAGGTTACCAACGCCCTCCTGGCTGCTTGAATCGCTCCGATGGCCTATCCGGAGGAGTTCGCGACCAACTACGACGTCGCGCGGAAACCGAGATGACGCTGTACGACGCGATCGCCTCTCTCTACGATCCCTGGAGCCGCTCGGTGACGGAGGACGTCGAGTTCTACGTCGAGCGTGCCCTGGCGTCGGGCGGGCCGGTGGTCGAGCTCGCGGTGGGAACGGGGCGGATCGCCATTCCGATCGCGCGCGCCGGGGTCGACGTCATCG
>JBKPLV010000274.1:0-3434 GCA_046731795.1 Actinomycetota bacterium
GGGGCGCTCCTCGTGATGCTGGCGGACACGCTCATGCCGGAGGCGTTCGAGCTCGGCGGACGCGAGGCGGGTCTCGTCACCGCGCTCGGCTTCGCGGTGGGCTTCGGGCTCTCCTGAGCGATTTTCTTCCTGCTCAGACCCTCCGACGCGGAGGTCGCACGCGTTCCGGCGTTCGAGCTCGCATTCCACAACCCGGCCGGTGCGCCGATCGACGTACAGGTCGAGAAGGAGGGCGCATTCTCGGTTCCGCTCGAGACGAGCGGCTGGATCGACGTCCCAGTCGGCGGCGTCTCGGGCGAGCGGGTTCACGTCCGCGCCGTCGACCGGTTCGGGAACGTGATCTCGCGATCCGTCCTGCTGCGGAGCTTCGACTAGGAGCGGAGCAGCGGCCGCGTGAGACACGTCGGGCCGCCGTCGCCCTTGCGCGAGATCTCCTCGCCGCGGTAGACGACGACGTCGACGCCCGCTCGCTCCATCCGGCGACGGGTCTCGGGACTGCCCTCGAGCGCGAGCGCGCGTCGCGGACCGAGCGCGAGCACGTTCGGTCCCTGCGTCTCGAACTCGTCGTCCGGGACCTCGACGACGGCGATCCCTCGCTCGGCGAGGAGCTCGAGGAGGCGCACGGGTGCGATCCGCGGGTAGACGAGCGCGAGATCGCGATCGAGCGGTGAGATGAAGCTCATGAGGTGCATCACCTCCCCGCGCCCGTTCCAATGCGGAAGGTCGAAGGTGATGACGTCGGCCCCCGGAAACGCGTCGCGCAGGCCCTGCACGCCCGCCGCGTTCGTCCGGTACCCGAACCCCACGAGCAACGTGAGCTCGTCGAGCCACACCGTGTCGCCGCCCTCCGCGCAGGCCGGGTCGGCAAGCGCACCCGTGATCGGAACGCCCGCAGCGGCAAGCGAGCGCGCGATCGCATCGGGCTCGCTGCGACGGCCCTCCTTGCCCGGTCGCAGCAGCACCGCGCCCGCGCCGCCGACGAGCACCGGGTCGTAGACGTAGATCGCGTCCGGGTTTCCAGGGTCGTGGTGCGAGACGACGACCTCCGCGCCGGCCTGCTCGAGCAGGCTGCAGAAGCGCTCGTGCTCCTCGGCTGCCGCGGCGTGCTCAGGCGCCGCCCGCCAGCCGTACTCGCGCCAGCGCTCCACGTCCTCCGCCAGCGGCGGCCGGACGAGGACGCGCTCGAGCGTCCCCCACATCGAGGCGCTGCCGTACGCGGTCACGGCGGGACGCTACACGGCGTTCTCGGGAAGCCTGTCCTCGAGGAGCACGGCCCGGAGAGCCGAGACAACGAGCATTCCCATCGCGTGGCGCGTCTCGCGCGTCGCGCTCGCGATGTGCGGCGTGAGGACGACGTTCTCCAGCTCGAGCAGCTCCTGGGGCACGCGCGGCTCGTGCTCGAAGACGTCCAGGGCCGCGCCCGCCAACTCGCCGCGCCGCAGCGCGCCGAGGAGCGCCGTTTCGTCCACGACCGGGCCGCGCGCCGTGTTCACCAGCACGGCCGTGGGCTTCATCGCGGCGAGCGCGGGGGCGTCGATCAGGTGGTGCGTCTCCGGCGAGAGCGGACAGTGGAGGGTCACGACGTCTGCACTCGCGAGGAGCCCACGCAGGTCGTCGCCACGCCGGGCGAAGCTCGCGCGGGCGCCGTGGGCACGAGCGAGCTCGGCCACGCGGGTGCCGATCCTTCCCGAGCCGACGACGAGCACGTGCTTGCCCTCGAGCCCCTCCCCGACCATGAAGTCCGGCCCCCACTCCCACGCGTCGCGGCGGCGCAGCGACCGGTCGCCCTCGACGACGCGGCGGAGGAGCGCGAGCATGAGCGCGATCGCATGCTCGGCGGTCGCGTTCGTAAGGACGCCCGGCGTGTTCGAGACGACGACGCCGCGTGTGCGGGCCGCGTCGAGGTCGACGTTGTCGAGGCCGACCGCGTAGTTGGCGACGATGCGAAGCTGAGGGCCAGCCGCCTCGAGGAACGCGTCGTCGACACGGATCGCGGGCGTGGTGACGACACCGTCGGCTCCGGCCGGCACGTCCACGAGCTCGAACGACGCCGCGAGCTCGCGCTCGATCTCCGCCGGGACCCCGGCCGCCTCGTGCACCCGCGGGCGCGGCACGGCTACTCGTCGAGAACTCGCGGGTTGTGCGACGACGAGTAGACGTCCTTACGCAGGATCAGCCCGCCCTCGAAGGGGAAGACGTCGACGCCGTCCCACTCCACGCGCTGACCCTGAGCGTTGGTGGCGGTCGCCGTCCACTCGCTGACGACGAGGCCGTCGCGTGCGTACAGCCGTCGTCCGCTGAAATGGAGATCAGGGCTCCGCTCGAAGATGGCCGCGATGTGGGGCCTGACGGCGTCGCCCTCGACGCGATCGCCGGCCGTGTGGTTCTGGAAGACCATGCCCGGCGCGTGGAAGCCGACGATCGCCTCGACGTCGTGGTCGTTCCAAGCGGCGTTGTAACGCTCGATCGTCGCCTCGAGCGCGGCCGCCGAGTCGCGGGCGTCCATGGCCGGGAGTATCGCGCAGCGGTCCGGATCAGGCGAGCAGGTGCGCGTGGGTGCGAAGCGCGGCGAGGATGCGGTCGACGTCCTCGTCGACGTTGTACAGATGCAGCGAGATCCGCAGGTTCGCGTCGCGAGTGGACGTGACGATCCGGTCGCCGGCGAGCGCGTCGACGAGCGCTCCGGGGTCGGTCGAAACGACGCAGATCAGCGGGCCGTAGTCCCCGGCCCCGCGCGCCGTCGCGACCTTGGCGCCCAGTTCGTCGAGGCCGGCGAGGAGCCGGTCGACGAGGCCACGGACGTGCGCCTCGATGCGCGCGATCCCGGCCTCCGCGATTACTCGCATGCCCGCGACTCCGGGATACAGCGACGGCACCGGCGGCGTCCCGCTGTCGAAGCGGCGGGCGGATGCGTGCGGCGAGTAGTCGGCGATCGACATCGCAAAGATGTCCTCGTCGGCGAACCAGCCGGTCTGCGTCGGCAGCAGCGCGGAGCGCAGCGAGCCGCGCACCCACATGAACCCGAGACCGGCAGAGCCGAGGAGGTACTTCACCGTGCCGCCCGTGACGACGTCCGGCCCGAGGCTTCGCACGTCGAGCTCGAGCGCCCCGAGCGCCTGGTAGCTGTCCGCGAGCACGATCGCGCCGCGCTCGTGCCCGAGCTGCGCGATCGCCGAGACGTCGTTGCGGTGCCCGGAGCGAAAGGAGACCGCGGTGCAGCACACGAGCGCCGTCCGCTCGTCGATCGCCTCGGCGAAGCGCTCGAGCGGGATGCGGCCGTCCCCTTCGGGGCGAACGTGCACCACGTTCGCCCCCCGCAGCTCCTGCGCATGCGCGATCTGGCCGACGGTGGGGAACTCGTACTCGCTGATCACGATCCGGTTGCGCTCGCCGGAGAGGTCGAGCGCGGACACGAGGGCACTCACGCCCTGCGA
>JBKPLV010000275.1:0-6562 GCA_046731795.1 Actinomycetota bacterium
TACGTCGACGACGCGGTCGAGGCGACGATCGCCGCGATGGAGCAGGCGCCGGCCGGGGCCGTCTACAACGTGGGCGGGGGAACCGAGGTATCGATGCTCGAGGTCGTCGAGATGCTCGGACGGATTGCGAGCCGTCGACTCGAGCTCGTGCGCAGGCCGCGCCGGGAGGGGGATGCGACCCGAACCGCGGCCGACACGACGCGGATCCGCGCAAGTCTCGGCTGGGAGCCTGTGACGTCCTTCGAGGAAGGGCTCGCGGCTCAGTGGCGTTGGGCCGCTGCTAGGGTCGCGGCCGCATGACGACGTCGACCCCCTCTCCTGCCCTCGAGGAAGAGCAGGAGGTCGACCTCTCCTCCGGCTGGAAGCGCTTGAAGGCGCGCTGGTGGCTTCCCGTCGGCGGGCTCGTCGCCGGCGCGTTCGTGGGCGTCGCCCTCGCGCTTTCGGGCGGGACCGTCTGGCGCGCACAGACGATCGTGTACCTCGGCCAGCCCTTCGCGCCGCTCGGGGGCGGCCAGATCCAGAGCCTCGCGACGAATCCGCGGACGGTGAACGAGATCATCCATTCGGAGTCGGCCCTGAAGCGGGCATCCGCGATCAGCGGCATTCCCGTCTCGCGCCTGCGGTCGTCCATCTCGACGAAGGAGCTCGTCGCGGTGGGGCAGCTCCGCGGCATCAACCCGTTGATCGAGATCGCGGTGAAGGGCTCCGGCAAGCGGAAGGTGGAGCTCGCGGCCGACGCCCTCTCGCGGCGGGTCACCACGCGCGTCTCCGCCTACGTCACGAAGAAGGTCGATCAGCTCCAACGAGAGATCGACGTTTCCACGGCCCAGCTCGCCGCGGTCGAGGCGCGGATCGAGACCGCGCAGCGCCAGCAAGCGCAGCTCAACACGGATCCCTCGATTCCGCTCTCCGAGAAGCTGCTCCTGAACCTCAACCTCAACTCGGTGATCACGACCGCGGACGCCCGGCGCACCGCACTTCAGGACGACCTGAGCGAAGCGCAGCAGTTCCTGAACCTCGCCGAGAACGTCGAGAAGAGCAAGATCGTGGAGCCGGCTGCGGCGAGCAAGACCACCGCGCGCTCGAGCCGGTCGTCGCTCCTCGTCGGAGCGCTGGTCGGGCTCATCGTCGGGGGGATCGCCGCGCTCGTCTACGACCCCATCGTCGCGAGGCGACGCGGGGCTGCCGAAGCCGCGAGCTGATGCTCGACGGCAAGCGGGTGGCGGTCGTCGTGCCCGCGTTCGACGAGGAACGGCTCGTCGGCGAGACGATTCGCGGCATCCCGGAGTTCGTGGACGCCATCCTCGTCGTCGACGACGCCTCGCGCGACGGGACGGCAGCGGCTGCGGAGGCCGCCGGCGACCCGCGCGTCGAGGTCGTGCGGCACGAGCGCAACGCGGGCGTCGGCGCCGCGATCGCGACGGGCTACCGGCGCGCGCTCGAGGAGGAGATCGACGTCACGTGCGTGATGGCGGGGGACAATCAGATGGACCCGAGCGAGCTGCGCGAGCTCGTCGAGCCCGTGGCGCGCGGCGAGGTCGAGTACGCGAAGGCGAACAGGCTCTTCTCCGGCGAGGCGTGGAATGTCATCCCGCGGACGCGCTACCTCGGAAACGCCGTCCTCTCACTGCTCACGAAGATCGCCTCCGGCTACTGGCACGTCGCCGACTCGCAGGCGGGCTACACGGCGCTTTCGCTGACCGCGCTGCGGCGCCTCGAGCTCGACGAGCTGTACCCGCGCTACGGGTTCCCGAACGACATGCTCGTGCATCTGAACGTGCAGAACGCGCGCGTCCGCGACGTGCCCTCGAGGCCGATCTACGACGTCGGCGAGCGCTCTGGGATCCGGCTTCGCTCGGTCGTCCCACGCATCTCGTGGCTCCTGCTGAAGGGCTTCTGGTGGCGGATGGGCCAGAAGTACGTGATCCGGGACTTCCACCCGCTCGTCTTCTTCTACGCGTTCGGCGCGCTCATGCTCACTGTCGGCTTCGTGCTGGGCTTCGTGGAGCTCCTGCTGCGCATCGGCGGCAATGCGATCACGCCCGCGACGATCGTCCTCGTCGCCGTGCTCTTGATCGGCGGGCTGCAGATGACGCTGTTCGCGATGTGGTTCGACATGGAGGCGAACAAGGACCTCCGCTGAGCGGGTTCAGAAACCGAGCGTGTCGGCGCTGGCTACGCGTCAGCCGGCTGCGCCGACCGCGGCCGGCTGCATGTCGACGAGGTTCAGGATGTTTCCGTCGGGATCCTTGAACCAGACCGCCTTGAGCTCGCCGCCCAGGGTGTGGACGTCGCCATCGCGCGTGGTCTCGGGAAGGTCGTCGTAGTGCTCGAACGTCGTGCCGCGCTCGGCGAGCCCGCTCACGATCGCGTCGAAGTCGTCGCCCACCGCCCACGTCGCCGCGGTTGCCTGGTTCGTGCCTGCGAACTCCGACGGATACACGAGGATCATCGAGTTGCCGCTCTTGTAGAGAATGCCGCCCTGGTCCTCGTAGACCGCGCTGAGCCCGAGCGTGTCCTCGTAGAACCGGCGAGCCCTTTCGAGGTCGCTGACGGCGAGGGTGGCAGCTGCGTCCTTGCCTTGCAGCATTCCTGACTCCTTTCGTTCGAGTTCACCCGATGATCGCGCACCTCGAGGCTCTGCGCCACCAGGGGTCGGCGTTGGTGTCGAACGCGAGGCGCTACGCCTGCCCGAGCTCGGCGCGGATCACCGCCAGATCGCGGTGCGACCACACGAGCTCGGCGTCGAGGCCCACATCGGCGAGCCAGTCGAGCTGATCTGCGGCGCTGTCGGGCAGGTCGACGATCCAGTCGATTTCGATCTGAGCATCCTCCGGGCGCTCCGGCACGACCACATCGCCCAGGACGAACCACCCTCCGGGTCGCAACGACTCGGAGACCCGACGAAAGAGGTCGCGCTTCCCCTCTGCACTCAGGTGGTGGACGGCAAGCGCGGACACGACGAGGTCGAAGGGGCCGGTTGGGAGCGGGTCTTCGAGGCGGCTCAGGCGCAGGTCGGCGTCCGGGAGCGTCTGGCGTGCGCGGCCGAGCATCGCCTCGCTCGCGTCGATGCCGGTCCACGATGCCTCCGGGTGCAGCATGCGGACCCGGCGGGCGGTCTCGCCGGTGCCGACGCCGAGCTCGAGGACCGACTGCGCCTGGACCACGACGGTCGCTCCGGCGACCGCGTCCTGGAACTCGTCGAAGCGCGGGATCTCGATCCTGATCTCGCGGAGGTAGAGGTCCGGGTTCCACTCCATCTCGGCCACTGGCCGGTAGCTTCGCGCAGGAGCCGCGGTTCGGGTGTCGTAAGGAGTGAAGCCGGCCGCGCGAGCGGCCGATTAGCATCGAGACCATGCCGACCTCACTCGTCACCGGCGGCGCCGGGTTCCTCGGCTCCCACCTCTGCGAGGCGCTCCTCGAGCGCGGCCACCGCGTGATCTGCGTCGACAACCTCGTCGTGTCGTCTCTGGAGAACATCGACCACCTGCGCGACGACGGGTTCACCTTCCTCAACCACGACGTCATCGAGCCGATCGCGTGCGAGGAGCCCGTCGACTTCGTCTACCACCTCGCCGCGCTCGCGAGCCCGGTCGACTACCTGCGCATGCCGCTGCACTCACTGAAGACCGGGTCGTACGGGACCCACCATGCACTCGGGCTCGCGAAGTGGAAGCGTGCGCGCTTCCTCCTGGCCTCGACGAGCGAGGTCTACGGCGACCCCGAGGTGCACCCGCAGCCGGAGACCTACTGGGGGAACGTGAACCCGATCGGCCCGCGCGGCGTCTACGACGAGGCGAAGCGCTACGCCGAGGCGCTGACGATGGCGTACCACCGCCAGCAGGGAGTGGACACCGCGATCGTGCGGATCTTCAACACCTACGGCCCGCGGATGCGCGCGTACGACGGCCGTGCGATCCCGACCTTCCTCCGCCAGGCGCTCGACGGGAAGCCGGTCACGGTGTTCGGCGACGGCTCACAGACGCGGAGCTTCTGCTACGTCGACGACCTCATCCGCGGCATCGTCCTCCTCGCCGAGTCGGACGAGCACCTTCCGGTGAACCTCGGGAACCCGGACGAGAAGACGCTGCTCGAGCTCGCCGAGCTCGTCCTCCGGCTCACCGGCTCGTCGAGCGAGATCGTGTTCGAGGCCCTCCCTATCGACGATCCGCAGGTGCGTCAGCCGGACATCACGCGAGCGAAGCAGATCCTCGGCTGGCAGCCGGAGATCCCCCTCGAGGACGGGCTCCGGAAGACGATCGAGTCGCTCGGCCACGGGGCTGCCGTCGGCTCGGCGTGAGCAACGCTTGCCTGCGGCAAGCGTTCGCGGGGGAAACCATGTTCCCGCCGCGCGCCCCCTTCTTCTTGACAGCGCGGGGAACCTTCCGGTTCCCCGCACCTCTCCACGCTCACGAGTCGACGGGGGTCGTCTCGTGAGCTCGCTCGGCGAGCGCTACGAGGAACATCACCGCGAGCGGCGTGACGAGGGCGACTTCGTCTTCGTGCCCGAGCGAATCCCGTTGCTCGTCGCGGCGGTGGGCCGCGGCAAGCGCGTCCTCGACCTCGGCTGCCGCACGGGCGCGCTGACGCGGCACTTCCTCGACGGGAACTCGGTCGTCGGCATCGACGTCGACCCGGCGGCGCTCGAGAAGGCCGCCACCCTGGGAATCGAGCCGGTGCAGGGGAACGTGGAGGAGCCGCTGCCGTTCGAGCACGCGAGCTTCGACGCGGTCGTGGCCGGCGAGCTTCTCGAGCACCTGCAGTTTCCCGACGCGCTCGTCGCGGAGATCCGCCGCGTTCTCCGTCCAGGCGGAGTGCTGGCCGGGTCCGTGCCCAACGCGTTCCGCATCCAGAGCCGGCTCCGCTTCCTGCGCGGCCTCCCGCCCGAGGACGACCCGACTCACCTGCGCATGTTCTCGCCCGATGCGATGCGCAAGCTCCTGCGCGACTTCGACGACGTCGAGCTCAGCTTCGTCGGCGGCCGCTACGCGCGGCTGAGCGCGAGGCTCTTCGCCCGCGACCTCGTGTTCACGGCCCGCAAGCCGGTCTAGCCGCTTCCGAACTGCGCGCGCCGAGCGATGTCCGCCTCGTCGACCATGTGACCGTCGCGCTCGACGTAGCCGCCCTTCCCGCCGACGATCAGCAACACGAGGTCGTCCGTCTCGCTCGCGTTCGAGACCTTGCGCGGGATCGTGGACTCGACGTGCAGGAGCCCACCGGGGTCGAGGATCCGCTCCTCCCCCTCGACTTCGACGCGTGCCCGTCCCGAGTGGACGAAGTAGAGCTCGTCCTGCGTGTCGTGGAAGTGGTGGAAGCCCTCGTAACCGGGCGGCATCACGACGGCGTTCACGCCGAACGCGGTCACGCCGAGCGCCCGGCGCACCTTGCGGAAGCCGTAGCCCTGGCCGAGCTCGTCGATCGAGCCGAAGGAATAGCCCGGCATCAGTGCTCCTTTCCGTCGAGGAGGAAGTGGGCGGTTCGTCTGAGCCCCTCTTCGAGGTCGATCTGGGGGTCGAAACCAAGGGAGCCGCGAGCCTCGCTCACGTCGGCCCATGAGTTCCGCAGGTCGCCGGCGCGAGCGGGCAGGTACCGGCGCTCCACGGGCTTTCCGAGGAGTTGCCCGATCGCCTCCGCGAGCGCGTTGACCGAGGTCGGCGCGCCGCCCGAGATGTTGAAGATCCGGCCGCTGACGCCCTCGGCGTCGGCCGCGAGGAGGTTTGCGGCGACGACGTTGTCGACGTACGTGAAGTCGCGAGACTGCTCGCCGTCGTCGAAGATCGTGACGGTCTGGCCGGCGGCGATCGCGGTGACGAACAGCGGGACGACTGCCGCGTACTGCGACGTCGGGTCCTGACGTGGGCCGAACACGTTGAAGTAGCGGAGCACGACGGTCTCGAACGAGTGGTAGACGCGGCTGAAGCTCACGCAGTAGCGCTCCGCGGCGAGCTTCGCGACGCCGTACGGCGAGATCGGGTCCGGAGCCATCGACTCGCGCAACGGGAGCTCGGGCTGGTTGCCGTAGATCGACGACGACGAGGCGAACACGACCCGCCGAACGCCCTCGTCGCGCGCCGCGAGCTGGACGTTGAGCGTCCCCTCGACGTTGACGGCGCTCGACGTCAGCGGATCCTGGACCGAGCGCGGAACGGAGCCGAGTGCGCCGAGATGGAACACGACCTCGGTCCCGCGAACCGCGTTGTGCACGCGCTCGTAGCTCCGGAGCTCGCCTTCGACGATCTCGACGTCTCGCTCGAGCCCCGCGAGGTTGCGGCGGCTTCCCGTCGAGAAGTTGTCCAGAACCCTCACCTCGTCCCCCCGCGCGAGGAGCGCTCGGACGAGGTTCGAGCCGATGAACCCGCCGCCGCCGGTGACGAGGGCCTTCAGCGCGTCTTCTCCGCTGCCGCAGCGGCCCCGGCCGCCGCCAGCCCGAGGAGCAGACAACTCGCCGCCTGCATGGGAATCCCGGCCACGATGCCGAGCGACGCCCACTCGCCGCCGACGGTGAGAAGTGCACAGAGGACGAGCAGGCCGGCACCGGCCGCCCATGGCGAGGGTGCGCGAG
>JBKPLV010000276.1:0-3203 GCA_046731795.1 Actinomycetota bacterium
GCGAAGCTGCGGCCGTTCTGGTCGGGCTTCCTCATCTTCTCCGACTACGCGCGCGGGGCGATCCGGCTCTCGGCGCTCATGGAGATCCCCGTCATCCATATCTTCACGCACGACTCGATCGGCGTCGGCGAGGACGGCCCCACGCACCAGCCGGTCGAGCAGCTCGCCTCGCTGCGTGCGATGCCCGGTCTGCTCGTCTTCCGTCCTGCGGACGCGAACGAGGTTGCGGAGACCTGGCGCTACGTCATGCAGCTCCGCCATGAGCCGGCGGTGCTCGTGCTCTCGCGCCAGGCGCTGCCCACGGTCGACCGGACGGTCGCGGGGCCGGCGTCGGGCGTCGCGCGCGGCGCCTACGTGCTCGTCGACTCCGAGGAGGCGCCCGACGTGATCCTCATCGCGACCGGGTCGGAGGTGAGCCTCGCGCTCGACGCACGCGACGAGCTTGCGGCCGACGGCATCGGGGTGCGCGTCGTCTCCATGCCCTGTTCCGAGCTCTTCGACCGGCAGCCGCAGGATTACCGTGACGAGGTGCTGCCGCCGAGCATCAGGGAGCGCGTCGCAATCGAGCAGGCCTCCGCGCTCGGCTGGGCTCGCTATGTCGGAGACGGCGGCGCGATCGTCGCGATGAATACCTTCGGCGCCTCCGCCCCGCTCAAGGAGCTCGTGCAGAAGTTCGGCTTCACGCCCGAGGCGGTCAGCACGGTCGCGCGCGAGGTGGCCGGCCGATGAGTACGCCCCCGCCGGGCAAGCGCGCGAGCGTGCTGGCTCTCGAGCAGCACTCCACCGAGGTCCGCGCGTTGCACCTCCGTGACCTGTTCGCGTCGGACCCCAGCCGCGGTGAGCGCCTGACGGCGGAGGGCGCCGGAATGTACCTCGACTACTCGAAGAACCGCGTCACCGACGAGACGCTGCGCCTGCTCGTCCGGCTCGCGCAGGAATCCGGGCTCGCCGAGCGCAGGGAGGCGATGTTCCGGGGAGACCGGATCAACACGACCGAGAACCGCTCCGTCCTCCACGTCGCGCTGCGGATGCCGCGCGAGCGCTCGCTCATCGTGGACGGAGTCGACGTCGTCGCGGAGGTGCACGAGACGCTCGACCGCATGGCCGCCTTCTCCGAGCGCATCCGCTCGGGCGAGTGGAAGGGCCACACCGGAAAGCCCATCCGGAACGTCGTGAACGTCGGGATCGGCGGCTCCGACCTCGGGCCGGTGATGGCCTATGAGGCGCTCCGCCACTACAGCCGGCGCGACCTCACCTTCCGCTTCGTCTCGAACGTCGACTCGACCGACTTCGTGGAGGCCACGCGCGACCTCGAGCCCGAGGAGACCCTCTTCGTCATCTCCTCGAAGACGTTCACGACGCTCGAGACGATGACGAACGCGCGCTCCGCCCGCGCCTGGACACTCGACGCCCTCGGCGACGAGTCGGCGATCGCCAGGCACTTCGTCGCCGTGTCCACGAACGCGGACGAGGTGCGGGGCTTCGGCATCGACCCCGAGAACATGTTCGGGTTCTGGGACTGGGTCGGCGGCCGCTACTCGATGGACTCGGCGATCGGCCTCTCGACGATGCTGGCGATCGGGCCCGAGCAGTTCCGCGACCTCCTCGCCGGCTTCCACGCAATGGACGAGCATTTCCGCACGACGCCGCTGGAGCGGAACCTCCCGGCGCTCATGGGGCTTCTCTGCGTCTGGTACGGGGACTTCTTCGGCGCGCAGACCGTCGGCGTCATGCCCTACGAGCAGTACCTGAAGCGCTTCCCCGCGTACCTGCAGCAGCTCACGATGGAGTCGAACGGGAAAAGCGTGACGCTCGACGGCGGGCGCGTCGACTACGAGACCGGCGCTGTCTTCTGGGGCGAGCCGGGGACGAACGGACAGCACAGCTTCTACCAGCTGATCCACCAGGGCACGAAGCTCGTTCCGGTCGACCTCATCGGGTTCGGCAAGACCCTGAACCCGCTCGGCGACCACCACGACATCCTCATGTCGAACGTCTTCGCGCAAGCGGAGGCGCTCGCCTTCGGGAAGACGGCCGAGCAGGTTCGGGAAGAGGGAACCGCCGAGGCTGTCGTCCCGCACCGCGTCTTCGAGGGGAACCGGCCCTCGAACGTCCTTCTCGCCGAGAAGCTGACCCCGTTCACGCTCGGCGCCCTGGTCTCCCTGTACGAGCACAGCGTCTTCACGCAGGGCACGCTCTGGAACATCAACAGCTTCGACCAGTGGGGCGTCGAGCTGGGCAAGGCGCTCGCCCAGGCGATCATCCCGGAGCTGACGAGCGAGACCGAGCCCGAGCTCGCCCACGACTCCTCGACGAACGCGCTCATCCGCCGCTACCGGTCGCTCAAGTGATCCGCCTCCTCCTCTCGGACGTCGACGGGACGCTCGTTCGCTCCGACAAGTCGCTCTCCGAGCGCTCGGTCGAGGCGGTCGAGAAGCTCCGGGCGGCCGGAATCCACTTCGCCGTCACGAGCGGCCGTCCGCCGCGCGGGATGGAGATGCTCACGGAGCCGCTGTCGCTCGTGACGCCGCTCGCCGCCTTCAACGGCGGGCTGCTCGTGGAGCCCGACATGAGGGTGCTCGAGGAGCACACGATCCCGGACGACGCGGTCGACCGTGTGCTCGAGCTCCTTGGGTCCTTCGGCCTCTCGATCTGGGTCTATCGCGGCGCCGACTGGCTCGTTCGCGACATCGACGGGCCGCACGTGGACCGCGAATCCCACACCGTGCAGTTCGCTCCGCGCGTCGTCGAGAGCTTCGATGGGCTCACCCACGTCGCGAAGATCGTGGGAGTGAGCGACGACCACGACACGGTCGCGACCGCCGCGCAGGCCACGCGGGCGGCGCTCGGCGATCACGTCGCGGCCTGGCGCTCGCAGCCCTACTACCTCGACGTCACGCATCCCGAGGCGAACAAGGGAAGCGTCGCGCAGTTCCTCGCGCGTCGCTACGACCTCGCGGTCGACGAGATCGCGACGATCGGCGACATGCCGAACGACGTGCTCATGTTCGCCCACTCCGGGCTCTCGATCGCGATGGGGAACGCGAGCGACGACGTCCAGAAGGCGGCGCGACGCGTGACCGCCTCGAACGACGACGACGGGTTCGCCCATGCAGTCGAGCAGTTCATCCTGAGAGGAGGAAGCTGAACGTGAGCACCGATCACCCCATGCAGCTCGGAATGGTGGGCCTCGGCCGGATGGG
>JBKPLV010000277.1:0-5931 GCA_046731795.1 Actinomycetota bacterium
GGGCGCCCGACCATTGAGGAACGCGGTCTGCTGCGACAGATCGACGGTGAGGATGTCCGGCAGCAGCACGTCCGCGAGAGCATTCGCACGCGTGGAGCTGTTGCCAAGGGCGAGGAGCGTGTTCACGATCTCGCCCCGCCACTTCGCCTGATCCTCCTTGGGCTGGGTGGCGTTGAACTGATCCTCGAGGTTTCCGACCGCCGTCGAGCCCGGCTCGAACGGGTTCGGCGGGATGAAGACAGTCAGGATCGCCGGCCGTCCCATGCGGTCGAGCTGCTGATCGTCCACGACAGTCCTCCCCCAGACGCCCACCGGACCCGAGCCGAGCATGCTCGTCGGCAGCTCGATCACGATCGCAGACGCGTTGAGGCCCAGGAAGAAGTCGCCGTCACCCGCCTCGCAGAAGGTCGCCCCGGCGTTGAAGCTCGCGAGATCGAAGAAGAACGGGTCGTCGCGGAGCCCCGCGAAGGCCTTGACGCCGTTGCTCTCGACCATCTGGTTCGTCGTCCCCGTGAAGACGACGTTGCCGTCGTTCCCGCGGATGACGTGCACCTTGTACTGCTGCTGCCCGCCACTGGGAGCGTCGAACTGCACCCTGACGACCCCGTCGGCCTTGGCGTCGCCGTCCTTGTCGATCAGGAACTCGTAGTTCGCACCTGCACGGAACGTCGTGCCGCTGATCACGCCCGCGGCCGGGTTCACCGTCATCGCGAGAACCGTCCGCGACAGGTCCTGACTCCCGGGGGCACCCGGATGGAACACGTAGACGTCGTTGATGTCGACGCGACCGTCCTTCTTGACGGTCGGCGCGTCGAGGTGGTCCGCGCTGAAAGCCGGGATCGCCGCCAGCGCAGCAACCGCTGCGATGGCGAGCAGTCCGGCGACCTCGATGCGGACGAGCTTGCGAAGTCCTCTCGCTCGCACTTCCCTCTCCTTCCACTCTCGCCCGTTGCGCCCACACCGCGTGAGCCGGACGTTGTTCGCCCGCGGCATGTGTTCGGTTCGCGGGAACGCGACCTCGACGAGAGTTCGCTACGTTCCGCCGATGAAGTGGGACCACTCGATCGTGTGGATCACGACCCGCACGATCAAGCCGGGCTCGTACGAGGAGTTCCGCAAGGCGTGGCGTCCGAAGACCTTCCCTGCGGGGATGCTCGGCGCGTACGAGTGCTTCTCCGCAGAGCGGAACGAGGTCGTCGGCATCTCCGTGTGGGACTCGCTCGCGTCACGCGAGCGCTACCGCCTGTCCGAGGTCGAGGCCGAGCGTCAGCGCGCGATGGCGCCGTTCGTCGAGGCCGAGAGCTCGGGCGTGTACGTCGGCCGCGAGCTCGAGATCCCGACGAGCTAGCGGTCCCGGAGGCGCTACGCGGCCTCGCGGAGGGCGTCGACCTCGCGGTTCACGGCGAGCATCTGGAGCGCCCGTGACTCGACCTCCCGCACGCGCTCGGGTGAGAGACCGAGCTCACGCCCCACCTGGGCGAGCGACATGGGCTCAGCCGCACCGAGCCCGTAGCGCAGCTCGACGACTCGCCGCTGCTGCTCTGGCAGGCGAGCCACGGCACGGTGGAGCACGTCCTCCTGGAGGCCGACCACGACCTCGTCTTCTGGCCCGGACTCGTCCGCGACGGCCAGCAGGTCGCCGAGCTCGGCGCCACCATTCTCGCCGAGAGGCTTGTCGAGGCTCGTCACCGCACGCGCCGCCTCGCGCACCTGCCGGAGCTCCTCCTCGGACACGCCGGCCTCGGCGACGACCTCGTCGTCGGTCGGCTCCCGCCCGAGCTTCGCCGCGAGGTCACGCTCGACGCGCGCCAGCCGCCGCTCGCGGTCGAGCACGTGCACCGGAACTCGAATCGTGCGCGCCTTGTTGGCGACACCGCGCTGCACCGCCTGGCGGATCCACCAGGTCGCATACGTGGAGAACTTGAACCCGCGGCGGTGATCGAACTTCTCGACCGCGCGGATGAGCCCGATGATCCCCTCCTGGATGAGGTCGAGGAGCGGAAGCTCGTGGCCCTGGTAGCGCTTCGCGATCGAGACGACGAGCCGGAGATTCGAGTTGATCATCCGATCCTTCGCCTGCTTGTCGCCACGTTCGATCCGCTTCGCGAGCTCGACCTCCTCGGCCGCCGTGAGGAGCGGCCAGCGGGCGGCCTCGTTCAGGAACAGCTGCAGCGCGTCCGTCGTGGCCGACGCCACCTCGCCGTTCACCCACGACGGGGGCCCGACGCCCTCGCGCCCGGTGTCGTCGGTCACCTCGATGTCGCGCTCGTCCAGCGCGGCGTAGAGCCGCTCGAGCTCGTCCTGGTCGAGGGCGAGCTCGTCCGCGGTCTGCTCGATCTCGGACAGCGCCAGCCGGCCGCTCGCCTGCCCGCGCTCGAGCAGGTCGCCGACTCCGTCTCCGTTCAGCTCGCGATGCATTCGCTAGCACGAGGTTTACCCGCTCGCGGGGCGGCGAGCAACGCGCTGCTATGCGCCGAGCTTCTCGCGGACGAGCTCGTTCACGACACGCGGGTTCGCCTTTCCCTGCGTCTCCTTCATCACCTGCCCGACGAAGAACCCGAGCAGGCCCTCCTTCCCGGCGCGGTAGGCCGCGACCTGGCCCGGGTTCTCCTCGAGGATGCGGTCGACGACGGGGCCGAGCTCGTCGGTGTCCGAGACCGCCTCCTGCGCGAGGTACGGACCGGCCGAGAAGCCCGGCTCGCCGAGCCTGGAGACCGCCTCGTCGAACGCGGCTCGCGGGATGCGGTCACGACCCTCCACGAGCTTCGCGAGCTCGGCCGGCGAGACCGTACCGGCGTCGACGCCTGCGCCGACGAGGTTGTTCGAGACAACGTTCGCCGTCGCGGTCGCGTCGGCGCCGGCGGCAACGGTCGCATCCCAGAGCCGGTCGAGCCCGCCGGTGACGAGGACGGTCGCGCGCTCGAGGTCGAGCGCCGGCTCGATCCGGCGGATCCGCGCGCCCGGCGACTCCGGCAGCTCGGCCCGTAGCGCGTCGACGAGCTCGGCCGGCGGGTCGACTGGAACGAGATCCGGCTCGGGGAAGTAGCGGTAGTCGTCGGCCTCCTCCTTCGACCGGCGAGCGGTGAGCGTCCCGGTCGCGGCATCGAAGTCGTACGTCTGCTGCTCGACCTCGCCGCCCGACTCCCAGACGCCGATCTGCCGCTCCACTTCCGCCTCGATCCCGCGGGCGATGAAGTTGAAGGAGTTCATGTTCTTGATCTCCGTGCGCGTGCGCAGCTCGCCCGAGCCTGCAGGCCGAACCGACACGTTGGCGTCGACGCGAAGCGTGCCCTTCTCCATCTCGGCGTCCGAGATGCCGAGCTCGACGATCGTCTGCCGCAGCAGCTGGAGGAAGCGCTTCGCCTCGTCGGCGGAGCGGATATCGGGCGCGGTGACGATCTCGACGAGCGGCGTGCCTCCGCGGTTGAAGTCGACGAGCGAGGCGTCGGCGCCGCCGATGCGGCCCGTCCGCCCGCCCACGTGCACGGTCTTCGCCGCGTCCTCCTCGAGGTGCGCGCGGACGATCCCGATCACACGGTCGCCTTCTGCAGTTGGCAGTATCACCTTGCCGTTTATGCAAGACGGCAGATCGTACTGTGAGATCTGATAGCCCTTGGGGAGGTCAGGATAGAAATAGTTCTTCCGCGCGAAGACCGCGTGCTCGGCGATCTCGCAGTCGAGCGCAAGCCCGAGCTTGATCGTCCACTCGATCGCTCGACGGTTCATCACGGGCAGCGCCCCCGGGAAGCCGAGACACACTGGACACGTCTGGGTGTTCTCCCCGGCGCCGAACCCAACCGCGCAGCGGCAGAACATCTTCGTCCTCGTCTTCAGCTGGACGTGGATCTCGAGTCCGACCACCGGCTCCCAGCTCATCGAAGCCGCTCCGGCACGGTGTCGAAGCCGATCGCCTGCTCGAGCGCGTGGCCGATGTGGAAGAGCCCGTTCTCGCCGAACTGGCGCCCGATCAGCTGGAGCCCGACCGGGAGCCCGTCGGAGAGCCCGCACGGAATCGAGAGCCCCGGCAGGCCTGCGAGGCACGAGGGGATGGTGAGGAGATCGCATGCGTACATCGCGAGCGGATCGGCCGCCTTGTCGCCGATCGGGAACGCGACCGTCGGCGAGGTCGGCGTCACGATCGCGTCGATGCCCTCCAGCGCCTCGCGATGCTCGCGAATGAGGAGCGTCCGCACCTTCTGCGCCTGGCCGTAGAACGCGTCGAAGTAGCCGGCGGAGAGCGCGTACGTCCCGAGCATGACCCGTCGCTTCGGCTCGGGGCCGAACCCTTCGTCGCGCGTGCGGTCGACCATCTCGCCGTACGTGTCTCCCGCGAGGCGCGGGCCATAGCGGACGCCGTCGTAGCGCGCGAGGTTGGACGACGCCTCCGCCGGCGCGACGAGGTAGTAGCAGGGCATGCCGTAGCGGTACGAGAGCGGAAGGTCGCACTCCCCGACCTCGGCGCCGAGCCCGCGTGCGCGCTCGAGCGACTCCTCGAATGCCGCGCGCACACCCGGCTCGATCGCGTCGAGGTCGGCGACCTGCTTCGGGACGGCGAGTCGCACTCCGGTCAGCGAGTCGCCCTCCGGCAGCTGCACCGCCTCGGGCAGCTCGGCCGTCGTCGAGTCGAGCGGGTCGCGGCCGGCGATGGTCGAGTACAGGAGCGCGACGTCGCGGACGGTCTTTGCGACCGGCCCAACCTGGTCGAGGCTCGACGCGAACGCGACGATGCCGTAGCGGGAGACGGTGCCGTACGTCGGCCGCAGCCCGACGTTCCCGCACAGCGCCGAGGGCTGCTTGATCGATCCGCCCGTGTCCGAGCCGAGCCCCCACGGAGCCAGGCCGGCCGAGACGGCCGCGGAGGTGCCGCCGCCCGAGCCACCGGGCACCCGCGACGGGTCCCAGGGGTTGCGAGACGGCCCCCACGCCGAGTTCTCGGTCGAGGAGCCCATGGCGAACTCGTCCGTGTTGGTCTTGCCGAGTACGGACAAACCCGCGCCCTTCACCCGCGCGGCGACCGTCGAGTCGAACACGGGCGTGTAGCCCTCGAGGATCCTCGAGCCCGCGGTCGTCTCGATGCCCTTCGTCGAGATGACGTCCTTCAGGGCGATCGGAATCCCCGCGCCGTTCGGCTCGTCGCATGTCCGCAGATAGCAGTGCAGCTCGTCGTCGCGCTCCGCGATGGCCTCGAGGTACACGCCGTGCAGCTCCGCGGCCGACACCTCGCCGCGCTCGAGCAACCCGATCGCGTCTTCGGCAGTGAGTCGCAGCGTGTCGATCACGAGGTGACCGTCGGAGGGACGCGAAAGTGGTCGCCGTCGCGATCGGGAGCGTTGGCGAAGACGTCGTCGAGCGGAAGCGACGGCCGCGGCTCGTCCTCGTCCCAGACGTTCACGAGGTCGAGCGGATGCGAGGTCGGCGGCACGCCGGCGAGGTCGAGCTCGGCGACGACACCGACAGCGTCGAGGATCGCCCCGAGCTCCTCGGTGAGGCGCTCGATCTCGTCGTCCGTCAGCGCGAGTCGCGCGAGCCGCGCGACGTGGAGCACTTCGTCTCTGGAAATCGCCATGTCTACTCGGTACGAATCCTCTCCCAAATGAGGCGGGCTCCCGATGGGAGCCCGCCACTACGTCGAAACGAGTTCGGTCAGCTCGCCGCTGCGACGACGTTCGCGGCCTGGGCACCCTTGGGACCCTGGACGACCTCGAACTCCACACGCTGGCCTTCGGTGAGGGTCTTGAAGCCGTCCATCGCGATCGCAGAGAAGTGGACGAAGACGTCGTCCCCACCCTCGCGCTCGATGAAGCCGTAGCCCTTCTCGTTCGAAAACCACTTGACGGTGCCCTGCTCCACTACTAGTCCTCCTACAGCGAGACGCCGGCCCTCACGAGCCGACGCCGGTGTACACAACGGGCCGAACGCTAGCGCCTACGA
>JBKPLV010000278.1:0-2798 GCA_046731795.1 Actinomycetota bacterium
CGCGGAGTTCGGTCTCGTCGTCGGCGGCCGGGGAACGTCCTCCGCCTGTCTCGACGAACCAGTCGTCCTCGGGCGCAAAGGGTCGGGTCGGGAGCCGCCCCGAGCTCATGGCTACGAAGGTACTACGTGCCTCGGAGGGTCGATCGGACGGTCAGCTTCTCGATCAGCGCGTTGAAGTCGGCGAAGGCCTCAAGGATCGGCGCGCCCGCCGACCACGTCGCCAGGTTGAACACTTTCGGACGGGCGAACAGATGCTCCAAGTTGAACGTCGCGAAGCGCACTGGTCCGGCGCTCCTTCTGTCGGCTTGTCGAGCATATGACGACCGTACGAGTCCGCATTCTCCGCACACCGCGCTCTCCGGCTCGGCAACAGGCGGCATGTCCCGCAGTTGACCTCTGACGGCTCGTCGAGCGTCAGCCCGGATTTCGGAAGCGGACGTGCATGTGGTTCTCGTGGTTCGGATACGGAGTGACAACGTCACGCGGTCCGCGCAGGTCGGTCGCGTAGCCGACGAAGATCTTGCTCGCTCCGGCAGCGATGAAGCCGTCGAGCAGGTACTGCGCGAGACGTCGGTCGATCTGTGCCGTGGAAGTCGGCGCCTGCAGCCATCCGTCGCGTCGCGGGTAGTAGACGTCCACGTCGAGCCCATTCTGATGCGAGACGTGCTGATCCATGACCCCGCCGTCGCGGAGGCTGATGTCTCCGACGACGACCCGCGGGGCGTGCGGATGTGTGTTTCGGTACGCGGCGAGCACGTCGATGATCGTCCGGATCGTGTGCTCGTTGCCGTAGAGCCTCCCGGGCAGGTTGGGGCGGGAGTCGGTGTTCGGATCCCACGTGACCCAGTTGGGACCCTCGACCGGGAGCTGGGTGCCAGCGTGCAAATGGCCGGCGTATGGAAGGCCGCTCGATAGAGCGCTATGCCACGCGATGCGAGGCGACCCCGCTGTGCGCGCCTGCGCCTCGAGTCTCCGGACGCGTACATGGATCGGATACTCGAGCCGGAACGTCAGGGTCGGTGGGTCTTCGGGCAGTGGCAGTGCGTCCGGCGCCACGCCTCGGTGTCTGAGCGCGGACACGGGCAGGACGACGCTCGATCCGATGACGAGTGCTGCGGCGGGCACCGTCCGCGTGGCGAACCTGCGCTTCCTCGCGGCTTCAGCCGCGAACCGCCGGCGCCGGGACGCCTCGAGCCCCGTGTCGAACCGCGGCAGGTCGATGGCACCGCCAGCGACCGCGAGCGCCCCGAGACTCCCTCGCCGCTCCCAGAACCACAGGACCTCTGCGTCGAACCACATCTCCCCCGGTCGCCACGCCATGTGGGCAAGTGCTTCGCGTGCCACGTTTCGTGTCCTTCGCGCTCTTGGAGGCGGCGAGATGGAACCCGCGGTCTCTTGCCGCCGCCGCCGCTCTTTCAAACGACGAAGGTCGACCGATAGCGCCGTCTCTTGACGAGGTTGCGCTATTCGGTAATAACGTCGGCACATTGCCCCACAGGGTGATTTGCATCTCCAGGGTCACGGGGTCTTGGGGCGACGAGATCGGACGCTTGGTGGCCAAGGAACTCGGGTTCCGGTACGTCGACGACGAGATCATCGCGCGGGCGGCAGAGAAGGGTGGGGTGTCGCCGAGCGATGTTGCTGACGCCCAGCTTCGAAAGTCGCTTCTCCACCGCGTGCTCGAGAGCTTGGGCAGCGATTTGGGAGGAGCCGAGGCATCGGCGCTCTCGCAATCGCATCCGGAGCTGCGCGACGACAGTCTCCAGCGCCTAGTCGTCGACGTCGTCGAGGAGCTCGCCGGCAAAGGCAACGTCGTGATCGCCGCGCACGGCGCGTCCTTTGTCCTTGCCGGCGTGCCCGATGTACTCCGAGTCCACGTCACAGCGTCGCCAGAGGTCCGAGCCGACCGGCTATCGGCATCGGCTGGGCTTGATCGAAAAACGGCACTCAAGTCGATCCAAGACTCGGATCGATCGCGCACCGACTACCTCAGCCGCTTCTACACGATCGAGAGTGAACAGCCAACGCATTACGACGTCGTGCTGAACACCGATCGCCTGAAGGCCACCGATGCGGCCGAGATCGTTGCTCGGGCCGCCAGTCTCACGAGCTAGCGAAGGAATGATGGAGGCCGCGGGATCGAACCCGCGCAAGATTTCAACCGCCGAGTGAAGGGGCCGTCGCCTGCGCGAGCGTTCAGGAATGTGCCTGGGTCTCACTTCTGCATTTCGTCCGAGGCGAAGTCCGACCTTTTGAGAGGATCGCGCTCCCAACGACGATCGGAGAGCAGATGCCCAGCGCCAGAGACGTGATCCTCAAGCACATCGACGCCGTCAACGGTTGTGACAGCAATGCCGATCCGTGGGCCGCCGATGCGGAAATGACAGCGCCAGGCGCCCAGGTCAGCGGCCGCGACAATGTCATCGGCTTCATCGGCGTGTTCCAGGAAGCGTTCCCGGACCTCCGCCTCGAGATCGAGCAGCTCCTCACCGACGGGCCGGCCGCAGCGGCCGAAGGGACGATCACGGGCACCCATGATGGTGTGCTCCACACCCCCAACGGCGATGTCGCCCCGACAGGACGAGCCGTTGCGTTCCGGTGGGCGGCGGTTTACGTCACCGACGGCGACACGCTGAAGTCCGAGCATCTGTTCTTCGACCAGATGGACTTTCTCGGCCAACTCGGCCTCCTCCCCGGCTAGTGCCGGAGAGCCTTCGCCCCTTTTCGATCGACCGGCACGGAGAACGGCTATACGGAGCCAAAGGTCGAGGCGGGGGAATCGAACCCCCGCAACATTT
>JBKPLV010000279.1:0-7188 GCA_046731795.1 Actinomycetota bacterium
ACTACGTCGATGAGCGGCTCGAGTTCCTGGCCGGCGACGTCCTCCGGGACCTCCCGGCCGGGCACTTCGACGTGGTCGTCATGTCGAACGTGCTCGAGCACCTTGGGCCGCGCGTCGAGTTCCTCGGGCGCGTGGCGAGCTCGGCGACCCCTCGGGCGCTGCTCATCCGTGTCCCGCTGTACGAGCGGGACTGGACGGTGCCGCTGAAGGCCGAGGTCGGTCTCCCCTCGTACTGGGACCCCGACCACGAGACCGAGTACGACGAGGAGTCGTTTCGGAGCGAGCTCGGCGAGGCTGGGCTCGACGTCCCGGAGCTCGTCGTGCGCTGGGGCGAGATCTGGGCGGTCGCAGAACCGCGATGACCGAGCTCGCTGCCCGAATCGACCGCTACGCGCGTGCCGGGGCGCGCTGGACGCGCTTGCTCGCACGCGGCGGGCCCGTCCCGGGCGTCCGCGTCTTCTACGGCCACGATCGCGTGCCTGGGCCGGGCGAGCCGGTCGCGGGCGGAACCGCGAAGTTCCAGCGACTCGCGACGCGCTTCCCGAACCACCCGACGGACTTCTCGCTGCTCTACCTCGGCTCGACGTGGCTCCCGCGCGACCTCGGCCCGCTGCTTGCGCTTGTGCGTCGGCGCGGCATTCCGCTGCTCGTGAACCAGAACGGCGTCGGCTATCCGGGCTGGGCAGGGGAGGGCACGGAGGCCTTCAACCGTCCATTGCGGCGGATCCTCGCGCAGGCTGAGCACGTCCTCTACCAGAGCGAGTTCTGCAAGCGCGCCGCCGACGAGTGGGTCGGCCCGCCGGGCGGCACCTGGGAGGTCCTGCACAACGCCGTCGACGTCGGTCGTTTCACACCGGCGAGCGAGCCGCCGTCAGGCGGCCCCGTCCTTCTCCTCGGGGGCGACCAGTACCAGGCCTACCGGCTCGAGCTCGGGCTGGAGACGCTCGCCGCGCTCCTTCCGGAGCATCCCGACGCGCAGCTCCTCGTGACTGGTCGGCTCGTCGCGCCGCTCGCACCGCTGGTGGATCGCCACGGGCTCGCAGGCCGCGTTCACCATCTCGGCCGCTACGCGCAGGCCGACGCGCCGGCGATCTTCAGGCGCGCGCACGTTCTCCTGCACACGAAGGTGAACGACCCGTGTCCGAGCCTCGTGATCGAGGCGATGGCGTGCGGGCTACCCGTCGTCTACGCGCGGAGCGGTGGCGTGCCCGAGCTCGTGGGAGACGAGGCGGGAGCCGGCGTTCCCCATCCGGATGGCTTCGAGCGCGACGAGCCTCCGGCGCCGGAGGCCATGGCCGAGGCGCTGACGCGGGTCCTCGCCGAGCTCCCGCGCTTCGCCTCCGCAGCTCGCGCTCGGGCGGTGGAGCGCTTCGCGCTGGAGCCCTGGCTCGACCGTCACGCAGAGCTGTTCGAGCGCCTCGCTCCCCGATACCCGCGCACCCTGCCGCCGAACGTCGCCAGGTAGTACCTGCTCCGCGCGACGTCGAGACGGAGGAGGGAGAGGAGGGCGCCGCCGAGTGGCCTGGCGAGCATCCGGGCCACGACGCGGCGCGGGTAGCGGTGCTTGCGGAGGAGGTAGCCGATGCTCGCTCCGTCTCGAGCGCCGACGCCCGCGTCGTCGACGCGGACGTCGTGCTCGACGACGAGCGACGGGTCGTACTCGATGCGTGCGCCGGACCGGACGGCGCGCACGAGGTAGTCGATCTCCTCGCCGGAGCTCCAGGGCCGTCCCGATCCGAGCCCGAGCTCCTCGTCGAAAGCCCCGACGCTCTCGACCACGCTTCGCCGGACGAACATCGTGAACGAGATCGCGCGGTTCCAGAGGTTGTCGTCCGTGAGGACCGCGCCGTCCGCCTTCCACGAGACGCCCGTCCTGCCGTGGGCGTCCTGCGGACGCCCGGTCACGCCCGCGAGGCCCGGATCCCTCAGCTTGTCCGCGACCCGCGCGAGGACCCCCGGCGGGTAGACGCAGTCGTCGTCGGGGAACGCGACGACGTCGGCCTCGACGAGCTCGAGCCCTGCGTTGCGTGCGCGTGACAGGCCGCGCGGAGCCCGGATCCGCTCGAGCCGAAGCGGCCGCCCGTCGACGATCGCGTCGAGGCGCTCGTCCTCGTTCTGGTCGACGACGATGACGCGTACCTGCGCCACGGCTTGGGCTGCGACGGAGTCGAGGAAGCGACCGAGCTCGTCCGTTCGCCCCACCGTCGCGACGACGAGGTCGAACGACGGGGGGTCCTGCGACACGCGCCGTAGGCTACGGGACGTCCGTGCCGAACGCCCCGCTCGTCACCGTTCTCCTCGCAGTCCACGACGGCGAGCCCTATGTCCAGACCGCCCTCGCGAGCGTGCTCGGACAGACCGTCTCCGACCTGGAGCTGCTCGTCGTCGACGACGCATCCGGTGACCGGACGCCGGAGATCCTTTCGAGCCTCGACGACGCACGGGTGCGCGTGCTCCGCAACGACGATCGCCTCGGTCTGGCGGCATCCCTGAACCGCGGTCTTGACGAGGCGTGGGGCTCGTACGTCGCCCGCATGGACGCCGACGACGTCTCCATGCCGCGGCGACTCGAGCACCAGCTCGCGCGGATGCGGTCGAACCCCGAGGTCGCCGTCGTCGGCTCGGCCGTGCTGGAGATCGACGCAGCCTGGCGACTCGGCCCGGTGCACGCGATGCCCGCCGGCCCCACCGAGCTTCGCTGGGCTGCGCTCTTCAGCTCCCCGTTCTTCCATCCCTCCGTGCTCGTCGACCGTGCGGTTCTGGAGACGAACGGGCTCCGATACGACACCGGGTTCGAGGAGAGCGAGGACTACGAGCTGTGGTCGCGCCTGCTCGACGTCGCGGACGGCGACAACCTCCGGGAGCCGCTCGTCCTCTACCGGGTGCACGACCGACAGGCCTCACGGCGGCGGCGAGAGCTCCAGCGCGAGTACCAGCTTCGTGTCGCGCGGCGGCGGATTGGGGACGTCGCGCCTGCGCTGTCCGCGGACGCCGGCGAGCTCGCTTGGGCCGTCGGCGCCGCGCACTCGGTGTCTGCGGACGACGCGGTCGCGGCGGTGGACGCCTACCTCGAGCTCGTGGACGCTTTCGAGGGGCGGTGGGGTCGCGACGCGCGTCCGCGAGCGGCGCGAGACGTGCTACGTGTGGCAAGGAGCGCCCCGGCCGCAGCCCGATCGAGCCTCGCACGCCGTGCCTTCCGGCTCGATCCTGCCCTTCCAGCTCACCTCGCGGGCCGGTGGCGCGAGCGCCGGGCGCTGTCGCACGCGCGTCGCGAGGCGGACGGATGGATCCGGCGGATCAGCTCGGAGGAGGGAGGACGGCCGATCCGTGTTGCCGCCGTCTTCCCGGAGCCGACGCCCTACCGTGCTCCCCTCCTCGACCGCATCGCGGGGAGCTCCGGGATCGACCTCACCGTGATCTACGCGGCGGGGACGGTCGCAGGTCGCACGTGGCGCGTCGAGCCGAAGCATCACGCGGTCTTCCTCCGCGGCGTGCGGCTTCCGGCCGCACGGCGGATCCTCCACCACGACTACCCCGTTACGCCTGGCGTCGTCGGGGCGCTGTCCGAGGTCCGCCCCGACGTGGTGGTCGTCTCGGGCTGGAGCACCTTCGCTGCGCAGGCGGCGATCACGTGGTGTGGCCTCAAGGACGTCCCGTACCTGCTCGTGGTCGAAAGCCACGACGAAGGGCCGCGGACGGGGTGGCGCAGGTCGGTCAAGGGGACGGTCGTGCCTCCGATCGTGGAACGCGCTGCTGGCCTCCTCGTCACCGGCTCGCTTGCCCGGGACTCGATGCTCGCGCGCGGCGCGCACGCCGAGCACGTGCGCATCTTCGCGAACACGATCGACGTCGAGGACTTCGGCGCGCGGGCAGACGCGCTTGCCGGCCGCCGCACGGAGCTTCGTGCGCGCCTTGGAGTGGGCGAGGAGGACGTCGTCGTGCTCTCCGTCGCGCGGCTCGCGTCGGAGAAGGGCCTGGACGTGCTCGTGCGGGCGGCCGCCGCGGGCGCCGATCCCCGGCTCGTGCTCGTGGTCGCCGGCGAGGGGGCGGAGCGAGGCAGGCTCGTGGCGCTCGCGCGGGAGCTCGACGTGCGGCTCGTGCTCGCAGGAGACGTCGACTGGGAGCGGATCGTCGAGCTCTATGTCGCCGCCGACGTCTTCGCGCTGCTGTCCGAGCGCGAGCCCTGGGCCGTGGTCGTGAACGAGGCGGCGGCGTGCGGGCTTCCGCTCGTCCTCTCCGACCGCGTCGGCGCCGCCCACGACCTGCTCCGAGACGGCGAGAACGGCGCGCTGGTCGCCGCCGGCGACGCGGCAGGTGCAGCGCGGGCTCTGCGCGAGCTCGCCGCCGACCCGCAGCTCCGCCGGGCCCAGGGTGCACGTTCGCGAGAGCTTGCTCGCGACTGGGGATACGGCCCGAGCGTCGAGAGCTTCCTGGAGGCGGTGCGAGAAGCCGTGTCGGATCGCGGTGGCTGATCGATGCCACGAGATCGCCGTCCCCGGAGCGTGAGCTGGCGGTAGCGGCCCGGACGCGCCAGATCGCGCAGCCGGACGCGCGAGATCGTGGCATCGATCATCTAGCCTCTTCGCGTGCCTCGCCCGCGCATCCTCGTCCTCAACCAGTACTACTGGCCCGGCGTCGAGGCGACGGCGCATCTCCTGACCGAGCTCTGCGAGGCGCTCGCCGAGGACTACGAGGTCGAGGTCGTCACTGGCGTCCTCCGTGGGCACGAGGACGACCCGCGCGAGCTCGAGCACAACGGCGTCCGCATCACGCGCGTCTCCTCGACCTCGTATGAGCGCTCGGAGCTGGGACGACGAGCCGTGAACTACTTCTCCTACCTCGGCTCCGCGCTGCGTCGCGCGCTGACCGGCCCGCGGCCGGACCTCGTCCTCTGCATGACCGATCCGCCGATCATCGGCGACCTCGGCGTCCTCGTCGGCAAGCGCGTCGGCGCACCCGTGCTGGTCATCAGCCAGGACGTGTTTCCGGAGATCGCGACGGAGCTCGACAGGCTCCACAACCCGGCAGTGATCGGGGTTCTCCGCGGCCTCGTCGGCGCCTACCTACGCCGCGCGGACCGGATCGTCGCCATCGGAGAGACCATGCGCGTGCGGCTCGAGGCCAAGGGGGCACCGCCGGAGAGACTCCGTGTGATCCCGAACTGGGTCGACACGCGCGCGATCACGCCGCAGCCGCGCGACAACGAGTGGGCGCAGAAGCACGACCTCGTCGGCCGCTTCGTCGTCATGCACTCTGGGAACGTCGGCCACGCGCAGGACCTCGACAGCCTCGTGCGGGCGGCGACGTTCCTGCGCGATCGCGACGACATCCGGATCGTGATCGCGGGCTTCGGAGCGCGGCACGCGGAGATGCTCGCGCTCGCGAATCGGCTCGAGGTGCAGGAGACGGTCCGTTTCCTCCCGTACCAGAAGCGCGCGCGCCTTCCCCTGTCGCTCTCGAGCGCCGACATCCACGTCGTCGGCCTCGCAAGGGGACTGGCCGGCTACGTCGTGCCGAGCCGGCTCTACGGCATCCTCTCGGCCGGCCGTCCCGTGATCGCGACGGCGGAGGACACGAGCGAGACGGCGCGGCTCGTGCGCGAGATCGGCTGCGGCGTCGTGATTCCGCCCGGGCGCCCGGAGCTCATCGCGCGGACGATCCGCGAGGCCTCCGCCGGCGCATTCGACCTTGACGAGATGGGCCGGCGCGGCCGCGCGTACGTCGAGGAGGAGGCGGACCGCCTCGTCGCCATGGAGCGGTACCGCGCGCTCGTTCGAGAGATGCTCGCCGCGTGATCGCGCGTACGACGTTCTGGGGCTCGCTCGGGGCGCTCGCGTGGACGCACGCCGGGTACCCGCTCGCGATGGGAGTCGCTGCGCGCCTGCGCCCACGCCCGGTGCGCAAGGCCGAGCAGACCCCCTCCGTGGCTCTGGTCGTCTCCGCGCACGACGAGGAGGCGGTCATTCGCCGCCGGGTCGAGAACGCGCTCGCTCTCGACTACCCGGAAGAGCGGCTCGAGGTCGTGGTCGCCTCGGACGGGTCCACGGACCTCACCGACGCGATCGTCGGCGAGCTTGCGGCGGCGAATTCTCGCGTGCGCCTGCTGCAGTGCCCACGCGAGGGCAAGGTCGCGGCGCAGCACCGGGCGGTTCGCGAGACGTCGAGCGAGGTGCTCGCGTTCACGGACGCGAACAGCGAGTGGAAGCCGGACGCCCTGCGCGCGCTCGTCCGGAACCTGGCGGACGACGAGGTCGGCTACGTCTGCGGGCAGCTCCGGCTCGAGACTCCGGACGGCGCGAACATGGAAGGTGCGTACTGGCGCTACGAGATGTGGGTGCGCGAGCAGGAGTCGACCGCGAGCTCGATCACGGCCGGGAACGGCGCAATCTATGCGGTGAAGCGCGAGGCCTACGTCGAGGACGACGCGAAGTTCGGGCACGACTTCGGCTTCCCGTACCTCATGGAGCAGATGGGGCGCCGCGCGGTCTACGAGCCGGAGGCAGTCGCGGTCGAGAAGCCCGCGGCCGAGCCGGAGGACGAGTATGGACGCAAGGTGCGCACCATCTCGCGCGCGCTCGGCCACATCCTGACCGGGCGCGCCCTCCGTCCCACGCGTCCCCTCTATCTCGTGCAGCTGGTCTCGCACCGCGTGCTGCGCTACTCGACCGGGATCCTCCACGTCGCGCTGCTCGTCTCGAACGTGCTGCTCGTGGCGCGGGCGCCGTTCTACCGCGTCTTCCTCGCTCTCCAGCTCGCCGGGCTCGCGCTCGCAGGTGCCGGCAAGGCGCGCCTCCCGATCCCCGGCGGACGCCTCGCCTACTACTACTTCGTCGTCACGAAGGCGACCGCTGCGGCGCTCGTGCGCTACCTGCGCTCGGGCACGCCCCAGACCTGGGACAAGGCGAAGGGCACGCGGTGAACCGCGCGGCCGACGTCGCGATCGCCGGCCTCGGCCTCGTTCTCACGAGCCCGCTGCTCGGCCTCGCCGCGCTCGCGACGAAGCTCGAGGACGGAGGGCCGGTCCTGTACCGGCAGACGCGGGTGGGCAAGGACGGCGGC
Organism: Actinomycetota bacterium; assembly: GCA_046731795.1. Classification (GTDB taxonomy): domain Bacteria; phylum Actinomycetota; class Thermoleophilia; order Gaiellales; family Gaiellaceae; genus GMQP-bins7. Next base: position 7,060 of record JBKPLV010000279.1, read on the forward strand.
GACTTCGACGTCCTCAAGCTCCGCACCATGGTCGTCGGCGCCGAGCACATCGGTGCCGGATTCGCGGTCGACCGGGGCGACCGCCGCATCACACGAGTCGGTCGAATCCTCCGAAGGACGTCCATCGAC
>JBKPLV010000280.1:0-1736 GCA_046731795.1 Actinomycetota bacterium
GCGACCGGCCAGCTCACGATGCCGCCGTCGGGGTAGCGCTGCTTCGCCTCCACCTGCAGCACCCCGGGATCGGCGGTCGCCTTCAGCGTCACGCGGAACGGGAGGTCCGCATTGGGCGCGAGCGAGCCGCCCGACCAGGTCGCCGTCGAGGCCGTGCTCTTCTCGGTCCAGCCGTCGACCGGGTGGACGTGCACGACCTCGAGGCCCGACGGAGCTGTGATCGAGAACGAGGTCATCGGCCGCCTGCGCTCGTTCGGCCCCGAGAAGACGATCGCCTGACTGCTGCCCTTCGCGACGTAGGTCGGCGTGGCGATGACGTGCGCCGAGGCCGTCCCGGCAAGAAGAAGCGCGCTACAGACCGAGATGCCGAGCGATGACCATGCGCTGCACCTCATTCGTGCCCTCTCCGATCTCGAGGATCTTCTGGTCGCGGTAGAAGCGCGAGACCGCAGCCTCCTCCATATAGCCGAAGCCGCCGTGGATCTGGAGCGCGGCGTTCGCGACGCGGTTCGAGAGCTCGCCGGTGAAGAGCTTCGCCATCGCTGCCTCGCGCGCGAACGGCCGCCCCTGATCCTTGAGCCACGCGGCCTTGAGCACGAGTGCTCGCCCGGCCTCGATCTCGGTCGCCATGTCCGCCAGCTTGAAGCTGATCGCCTGGAACGAGGAGATCCGCTTGCCGAACTGCTCGCGCTCCTGCGCGTACGCGGCGGCGAGGTCGTACGCGCCCTGCGCGAGCCCGACGCCCATCGCCGCGACCGAGATGCGGCCGCCGTCGAGGATCTCGAGGAACTGCTTGAAGCCTTCGCCGCGCGGTCCGAGCAGGTTCTCCTCCGGCACGGCGCAGTCCTCGAACGAGAGCTCGCGCGTGTCGGATGCGCGCCAGCCGAGCTTCTTCATCGGCGCGGAGACGACATAGCCAGGCGTGCCGTTCTCGACCACGATGTTCGAGATCTCGCCGTCCCCGGTGCGTGCGGTGATCGTGACGCCCCAGGTGAGGTCGGTGCCGGCGTTCGTGATGAAGATCTTCGAGCCGTTGACGACCCAAGAGCCGTCGCGAAGCTCCGCGGTCGTGCGGCTCGCGCCCGCATCGGACCCTGCGTCGGGCTCCGTGAGCCCGAATGCGGCGAGGCGCCGTCCGGACGCGAGGTCGGGCAGCCAGCGCTCCTTCTGCCCGTCGGAGCCGAAGAGGAGGATCGGCATCGTGCCGAGCGATGTATGCGCCGCCACCGTGATTGCGACGGACGAGTCGACGCGCGTGAGCTCCTCGACCGCGATTGCGTACGAGACCGTGTCGCCGCCCGCTCCGCCGTACTCCTCGGGGATCGGAAGGCCCATGAGGCCGAGTTCAGCGAGCTCCGCGACGAGCTCGTACGGGAACCGCCCGGTCAGGTCCAGCTCCGCTGCGACTGGCTCGACGCGCTCCCGGGCGAACGTTCGGACGGTGTCGCGGATCAGCTCCTGCTCGGGAGTGAGGTCGTAGTCCACGGCGCGCGGATGGTACCCAGCGGTTAGGCTCCGCCCGTTCGCGAACGAGGAGGAGAACCGAGACGATGCCGAGCGTTCAGGAGTTCTTCGAGGGGCTTCCGAGCCGCGTCAGCCCCGATCGCATCGAGGGGATGAACAACACGTACGTGTTCGACATCGAGGGCGCGGGCGCCTGGACGGTCGCCATTGCCGACGGCACCATCACGGTCACAGAGGGAGTGGGCGAGGGCGACTGCACGTTCTCGACGAGC
>JBKPLV010000281.1:0-27213 GCA_046731795.1 Actinomycetota bacterium
CGTACGAGGCGATCGTCAAGGGCGAGAACATCGCCGAGCCGTCGATCCCCGAGTCGTTCAAGGTGCTGCTGAAGGAGATGCAGTCGCTCGCGCTCGACGTGAACGTCCTCTCGGACGAGGGCGAGAAGGTCGAGGTGCGCGAGGAGGACGACGAGCTGCTGCGCGCGGCGGAGGAGCTCGGGATCGACCTCTCGCCGGGCTCGCTGCGGGCGGCGGCGCGCCAGCCCACCGCCGAGGAGGCGGAGGAAGGACAGGAGCGCGTCGACGAGACCGGCCAGGAAGTGACGCTGCCGGCTGACGAGCAGCTGGGCGACCTGGCGGACGTCGAGGTCGCGCCGGCCGACGGCGCGAGGGAAGAGGCCGAAGAGCAGGCCGGGCCGCTCTCCGAAGAGCTGGCCGATGTGGAAGTAGACGAGTAACTGCGGGGCGAAGGAGAGCTTTGATCGACATCAACGAGTTCGACGCCATCCGAATCGGACTGGCGTCGTCCAAGCAGATTCGGGACTGGTCCTCGGGCGAGGTCACCAAGCCCGAGACCATCAACTACCGCACGCTCAAGCCCGAGCGTGACGGTCTCTTCTGCGAGCGCATCTTCGGTCCGACGAAGGACTGGGAGTGCTACTGCGGCAAGTACAAGCGCGTCCGCTACAAGGGCATCATCTGCGAGCGCTGTGGCGTCGAGGTGACGCGGCAGAAGGTTCGCCGCGAGCGCATGGGACACATCGACCTCGCCGCGCCCGTCTCGCACATCTGGTTCTTCAAGGGCGTCCCCAGCCGCATCGGGTACCTGCTCGACATCGCTCCGCGCGAGCTCGAGAAGGTCCTCTACTTCGCTGCCTCGATCGTCACGCAGGTCGATCGCGAAAAGCGCCAGGAGGACCTCGCCGACCTCGAGGACAAGGTCGGCGGCGAGAGCGAGCGCGTCTATCTCGATCGTGACGAGGCGCTCTCCGCGCTCGACGATCGTCTCGCCCGCAGGCGCGACTACTTCTCGGCGGGCAAGGAGAAGAACTTCGACGAGGACGACGACTTCTGGGCTCGCGGTCTCTCGAACTGGGCCGAGGAGTCGGCGCTGCCGTCGCTCGAGGAGACTCGGGCACTCGGCAGCGGCGTCTTCGTCCAGCTTGCGAAGACGATCACGTCGGAGGACCCGCGGCGCGTCCGCGAGCTCGTCCGGCAGACGGCCACCCGTGAGGATCGGCGTCTCGCTCCGCGCGAGGTCGAGTCGGTCGCGGCCTCGGCCGTGCAGATCGAGGCGGCGCTCGCACCGCTGCGCTCCGAGCTCGCGCAGGCGACCGGCTCGAAGAAGGGCGCCATCACGAAGCATCTGAAGAAGGTCCACGAGGATCTCCTCGCGGGCGCCGAGCTGTCCGAGGAGGACGCGGCTCTCGTCGAGGGCGTCGATCGGAAGAACCTCGAGAAGGCCCGCGAGATCGGCAACCGTCTGCTCGCGGATGTGCTAACAGCCGTCGATCCGGAGGCGGATCCCGCGGACGTGCGCGAACTCGCGTACGACCTCTGCCTCGTCGAGGGTACGAAGAAGGAGGACCTCGACGCGATCGGGCAGTGGGCGCTGAAGGTGCGCGAGATGGTCGCGGACATCGAGATGCGCCGCGAGGACACGCGCGAGGCCGCGGTCGATGCGGTGCGCCGCCTCGAGCAGACCTGGCTGCTGTTCAAGGAGCTCGAGCCGAAGATGATCGTCGGCGACGAGCAGATCTTCCGCGAGCTGAAGGACCGCTTCGGCTCGCCCTACGGCTTCGGGATCTACTTCCGCGGCGGGATGGGCGCCGAGGCCGTGCGCGACCTGCTGCGTGACCTCGATCTCGATGCGGAGTCCCTGTCGCTTCGCGACATCATCAAGACCTCGAAGGGTCAGAAGCAGCAGCGCGCGATCAAGCGCCTGAAGGTGGTCGAGGCCTTCATCAAGTCGGGGAACAAGCCCGAGTGGATGATCCTCGAGGCCGTGCCCGTCATCCCGCCTGAGCTCCGCCCGATGGTGCAGCTCGACGGCGGACGGTTCGCGACGAGCGACCTCAACGACCTCTACCGGCGCGTGATCAACCGGAACAACCGGCTCAAGCGGCTGCTCGATCTGGGCGCGCCCGAGATCATCGTCAACAACGAGAAGCGCATGCTCCAGGAGGCCGTGGACGCGCTGTTCGACAACGGCCGCCGCGGTCGGGCCGTGACGGGCCCGGGCAACCGCCCGCTGAAGTCGCTCTCCGACATGCTCAAGGGCAAGCAGGGTCGCTTCCGCCAGAACCTTCTCGGCAAGCGCGTGGACTACTCGGGCCGCTCGGTGATCGTCGCCGGGCCGAACCTGAAGCTCCACCAGTGCGGTCTGCCCAAGCTGATGGCGCTCGAGCTGTTCAAGCCGTTCATCATGAGTCGGCTCGTCGAGCGCAAGGCCGTTCAGAACATCAAGGCCGCGAAGAAGATGGTCGAGTCGATGATCCCGGAGGTCTGGGACGTCCTCGAGGAGGTCATCGCCGAGCACCCGGTTCTCCTGAACCGCGCTCCGACGCTGCACCGCCTCGGGATCCAGGCGTTCGAGCCGGTGCTCGTCGAGGGCAAGGCGATCCAGGTGCACCCACTCGTGTGCCAGGCGTTCAACGCCGACTTCGACGGCGACCAGATGGCCGTGCACCTTCCGCTGAGCGCCGAGGCGCAGGCGGAGGCGCGTGTGCTCATGCTCTCGTCCAACAACATCCTCTCGCCGGCGAGCGGTCGCCCGCTCGCGACGCCGAGCCAGGACATGGTGCTCGGGGCCTATTTCCTCACCTACTGCGAGCACGACCTGCAGAAGCTGACGGCCGCGCAGGCCGCCAAGGCCGCCGGGGTGAAAGGGCTCAAGCGATTCCGGGCCGAGGAGGAGGTCGAGTTCGCGCTCGACGCAGGCGCCGTCGACTTCCAGGATCCGATCGAGTACGTCTGGAGCGACGAGCTTCTCGTCACCACGCCCGGCCGGGTCATCTTCAACGCCGAGGTCGAGCGCGCGCTCGACGAGGCGACGGGCGGCGACTTCGAGGATCACCCGTTCCTCAACACGACCCTCCGCAAGCGTGAGCTGGACGCCTTTATCGGCGATCTCGTCGAGCACTACGGCCCGAACACGATCGCGGCCGCGCTCGACGTGATCAAGTCGGTGACGTTCCGGTTCGCGACTCGCGCGGGCATCACGATCTCGAAGAACGACATCGTGCCGCCGGGCGACAAGGAGGAGGTCCTCGCCGGGTACGAGGACGAGGTGGCGAAGGTCGGTCGCGAGTACGAGCGCGGACTGATGACCGAGGAGGAGCGCGACGAGCGCATCATCGCCATCTGGACGCGGGCGACGGACGACGTCGCCGACCGCATGATGGCCGCGCTCGACGCGACGAACCCGATCTACATGATGGCCAACTCCGGAGCGCGCGGATCGTTCAACCAGATCCGACAGCTCGCCGGCATGCGCGGCCTGATGGCCGATCCGAAAGGCGAGATCATCGCCCGCCCGATCAAGGCCAACTTCATGGAGGGTCTCACCGTCCTCGAGTACTTCATCTCGACGCACGGTGCCCGCAAGGGTCTCGCGGACACCGCTCTGCGGACCGCGGACTCGGGCTATCTCACGCGGCGCCTCGTCGACGTGTCACAGGACGTCATCATCCGCGAGGACGACTGCGGGACCGAGGAGTACATCGAGGCTCCGCTGATCCTCGACGACTCTCCCAACAAGAGCGTGGCCGGGCGGGTCGCGGCGGTGGACATCACGAAGCCGATCAAGGACGGGAAGCCCGGCAAGACGGTGCTCGTCGAGAAGGGCGCCGAGATCACGATGAGCGGACTCCGCCATATCGTCGAGGAGTTCGGCGAGTATGCGGAGACGGCCTCGATCCCGGTGCGGTCGGTGCTCAAGTGCCGCAGCGAGTGGGGGCTGTGCCGCATGTGCTACGGCACGTTCCTCGCGACGGGCGGCATGGCCGAGATCGGCGACGCGGTCGGCATCATCGCCGCGCAGTCGATCGGCGAGCCGGGCACGCAGCTGACGATGCGCACGTTCCACACGGGTGGCATCGCCGGCGCCGACATCACGCACGGTCTCCCGCGCGTCGTCGAGATCTTCGAGGCCCGGAACCCGAAGGGCGCCGGGACGCTGGCGGAGCTTGCCGGCAAGATCGACATCGAGGAATCCGAGCGGACGATCAAGGTCACGGTGACGCCGACGGAGCTGGACGCGAGCGGCGAGCTGCCCGACCCGAAGGACTACTCCTTCCCGCGCCGCACGCGGCTGTTCGTAACGAAGGGTCAAATGGTCGAGCCGGGCGACGCGCTGAACGACGGCTCGCTCAACCCGGCCGATCTCCTGATGCTCAAGGGAACGACGTCGACCGAGCTGTACCTCGTCGACGAGGTACAGAAGGTCTACAAGTCCCAGGGCGTCGAGATCCACGACAAGCACATCGAGCTGATCGTCCGCCAGATGCTCAAGAAGGTGCGCGTCGACAGCGCGGGCGACACGGCCCTGCTGCCGGGTCAGCTCGCCGACAAGGTCGTGCTCGAGCGGGAGAACACCCGCGTGAAGAAGGAGAAGGGCGAGCAGGCGACCTTCGAGCAGATCATCCTCGGCATCACGAAGGCCTCCCTCGCGACCGAGTCGTTCCTCTCGGCGGCCTCCTTCCAGGAGACGACGAAGGTGCTCACGGACGCGGCGATCGAGGGCAAGGTCGATCGGCTCAACGGGCTGAAGGAGAACGTGATCATCGGCAAGCTGATCCCGGCCGCAACCGGGCTCAAGCAGTACCGGCAGATTGCGATCGAGCCGACCGAGCCACTTCCGGTCACCTTCGCCCGCCCCGAGGCCGAGGCGGAGCTGCTCGCCGCGCTCGAGGAGATCGGCGACGGCGACGGCTTCGACTTCGACGCTCTCGACCTCCAGCTCGGCGAGAGCACGCTCGACGCCGACGGCGACGCCGCCGAGGTCGAGCCGCCTGCGGGCGAGGACGAGTCCTAGCGAACCGCGCGCCGAGTTGGGCTCCGTCCGGGGACGGAGCCCAACTCGGCGACATCCTCCTGTAGCGGCTAGGCGACTTCGCGGCTCAGCCGCTTCGCGGCCGTCACGACCATGTCGCGACCGGAACTCTTGGCGAGCCCGAGAGCGGCATCCGCCCTCACGATCAATGCCGTCGCGTCGTCGTTCGGCAGGAGCTCGGCGACGCCGCCCGAGAAGGACACGACCCCGACCTTCGGAAGCGGGCGCTCGCGCAGCGCCGCCTGCAGTCGCTCGAAGAGCGCCTCGGCGTCGCGGCTGTCGCCCTGCGACAGGATCACGCCGAAGCGGCCACCGCCGATTCGGCATGGCCGGTCGCGCGGGGAGGCGACCTCGTTCAGCACGCGGGCGACGATCGCCAGCACGTCGTCGGCCGCGAGATGACCGATGCGCGCGTTGATCGTCGTCAGGCGATCGACGTCGAGCATCAGCAGCGCGAGCTGCTCGCGGCGACCTCGCGCGCGTGTGATCTCGAGGTCGAGCAGCGCGTGGAAGGCGGGCCGGTCGTAGAGATCGGTGAGGGGATCCCGGTCGGGCACGGGATCGGGCTCCCGTGTCTCGAGGGAGGTCTCGAGGGCCGGCCGGCTGATGCTCAAGACGTTCTCGAGGGAGGTGATGTCGAGCTCGCTGAAGCGCCGGTCCGGTGTCCGCGTGAGGACGGCGAGCATGCCCGGCTCCGTCGTCGAGTCCAGGAGGGGGACTGCGAGACCGCTCCGGATCGGAGGCGTGCCTCCGTTCGGTGCATCGTCGGTGTTGAACGAAACCTGGATCGCGCGCGCCCCGCGATAGTCGGGAATGCTGAGGCCTCCGACCTGTGTCACCTCCGCCTGCGAGAGCCCGACCGTCGCGAGAATCGGCTCGTTCTTGGTCCCGACGATTGCGACTGCCGCGTCCGCCGAGGTCTGCTCGCGCGCGAGCTCGAGTACCCGGACGACGTTCGAGTGGTCGGGGCCCTCGATCGCGGCGGTCTCGGTCGGGGCGCCGGAGATGGCTGCGGTGATGCGCGCGGGGAGGGTCTGGTTCAGGGCGTCGCTCAGGGTCTGCGCGAACTCCGCGAGCCGGTTGTCGTAACGCTGCAGCATCGTCGTGACCACGTCTTCGTGCCGGCCGAGGATTCGGCGGATCGCGAGGACGAAGAGCACGAGGCATACCGCGCCGAGTGCGATTGCTCCGACGTAGAGGCCGAGAGTGATGCTGGGCTCGGGCATCGGCCGTAAGTACTAGCGGGGGCATCGGTCGACATCGGGCTGCTCCGACAGGACCCGACGGTACGCTCGTGTCGACCAGTGAGCTCGCTCCCGGAGATGTCAATCGTGCAGGCGCCGGCGCCCGACGTCGAGCGGGTTGCGGAAGAGCAGGATGCCGCGGCCACGATCCGTGAGTGGTCGACGCTCGACATGCCGCAGACACGTCGATCGGCGCCGACGACGCTCGTCGTCCTCGCCTCGTGTGCCGGCGTGGGCGCGCTCGTCCTCGGGGTGCTGGCCGGAGTGTCGACGCTCTCCGGATCGAGTGAGCCGGCGGCTACCGCCGAGACCGCGGCGACGAGCGACGTTACGCCTTCCGCCGAGCAGCGAGCGCTCGCCCTCCTCGCGAAGCCGAGCACCGAGCGGATCGTCTTCCGCGGCTCCGGCGGCCGGGTGCTCCTCGCAGTCGGGAGCGGCGGCCGTGCCGCCATCCTCATCCGGGGGCTCGAGCGGGCGGCTCCCGGTCAGCCGTACGGCGCCTGGATCTTCGGCGCGGGGAGGCCGCTTCGCGCAGCGCGCTTCAACGGGATGGAGCGGGCGGTCTTCCTCACCGTTCTTGTCCGGCCGCACGAGAGCGTCGTGATCGCGCGGAGACGACCGAGTACGCTCGGGGCGCCGGCACAGCTGGTCGCGCTCCGCGGCTAGTCCGAAAGCGGCTAGAAGTCGTTCGTCCGCGGTGCGTCGGATCGCGCCTCGCCGGCTGCCGCAATGTCCGCACGATCCTTCCCGAGCTCCTTGGCCCGGTACAGCGCGGCGTCCGCGCGCTCGAACAAGCTCGCAGGCGTGTCGCCATGGAGCAGCTCGGCGATCCCTCCCGATAGGCGCAGGCGCTGCTCGTCCGGTCCAAGCGCGGTGCCGCGCATCGAGTTGTGCACCCGGCGGAAGAGCTGGTCGCCGTCCGTTGCGGACGACTCCGGCATGATCACCGCGAACTCGTCACCGCCGATCCGGCAGGCGACGTCGACCGATCTCACTGCCTCGCGCAGGCGATCGGCCGCCTGGGCGAGCACCCGGTCTCCCGCAAGGTGTCCGACCTGGTCGTTTATCGACTTGAAGTCGTCGAGGTCGAAGACGATGAGCGTGAGCTTTCGCTCATACCGGTGCGCGCGCGTGACTTCGCGGCGAAGCGTCTCCTGGAAGAAGCGCTGGTTGTAGAGGCCGGTCAGCCCGTCCGTCTCGGCCAGCTTGCGCGCTTCTCCGTAGCGGCGCGCGTTCTCGATCGCCGGAATACAGCTCGCCGCGAGCTTCTCGGCGTCTTCGATCTGCTGCTGGCCGGGCTCGCGGTCGGTGCGCCAGAAAAGCGAGAGCGCACCGACGGGCCGAAGCTCGCGGCCCACCAGCGGCACGAACGCACCGCCGCGGATCAGGTCCGCCTCGCCGCCGCCTTCTCGTTCCCGTCCGTACCGATAGCTCACGGTGATCGTGCCGGGAAGCGTCCCGACAACCCCAGACGTCGGAGGTCGAGCCGACTCCTGAGCGGTCATGCCCCGTGTCACGATCGCGGGGCCGCCGTCCGGACGCTCGACCACGAGCATGGCTGCGTCGATTCCCTCGATCTCCATGGCCGCGTCGAGCACTCGGTCCATGAGCTCCTCGAGGTCGATCGATCCGCCGAGCTCCCCGAACAGGCGAGCCCTGCGATTCTCCTGCTCGGCTCGCTCCAGCGCCTCGGAGAGGCCGCCCGCGAGCTCGTCCATCTTTGTCCGCATCTCGTCGAACGCGCGCTTGAGCTCCTCGTTCGGCACGTCCTGGGCAGCAGGCTGCCGGCGGGCGACGACGACTCCAACGATGACCGCCGCGGCCGCCAAGGCCGCGGCGATGATCACGACCGTCGCCACGCGAGAAGCAAACTCATTTGAGGCCTACTCTCCTTGTACTGACTCCGACGGGGGATGCAACCTCGATCGAGGTACCCCAGTCGGAAATGTACTCGGACGGCTGGATGCCGATCCCGCACGCTTCCTACGTTGCAGGGGGCGCGGGCCGGCGGTTCGGCACCGCGACGACGACGGTCCCGCGACCCGCCTGCGCCGCCTGCCAGAGGGCGTGCTCGGCTCGTCCCAGCGCGGTCTGCGCGTCGTCGGCCTCTGCGATCTCGGTCACTCCGGCGCTGAGCACGACGCCCACCTCGTCGTAGGGCGGCTCGAACGAGGACTGCACTGCGTCGACGAGCGCCTCGGCCCGGTCGACGCCGCATCCCGGAAGCACGAGGACGAACTCGTCAGCGTCGAGTCGATGCACCGATCCCGTTCCCATGCTGCGATCCAGGCGTCCGGCCACCTGGCTCAGGCTCGCGTCGGCCGCCTCGCGTCCTTGGCGCTCCGCGATCTCGTCGAGGCCGTCGACGCCGAGGACGACGAGTGCGAGCGCGCGCCCGAAACGCTGCGCGGCGCCGAGCTCCCGCGCGATCGCCTCGATGGCGTCGCCGCGCAGGATGTCGCCGGTCATCGTCTGCGTCGTCTCCTCTCGAGCGGCGAAGTCGGTCCGAACCGTCGCGGGCGTCGCGGTGGATGCGGTCCGGGCGTCCTCGAGAACTGCGAGCGTGGCGCCGCGCGGTTGGCCCAGTACGCCTTCCACTCGTGCGTCGAGCCCCTCTGCGGTCTCGTCGGGGAGCATCTCGACGAGACCCACGGTGACGTTCTGCACGGCGCTCGCCAGCGCGCGGCTCGCCTCGCTCCGGATCCGCCTCGAGAGCGCGTTTGCGCCGAGCTCCGCGGTGGCGGGGAGCAGGATCGCGAGCTCGAGATCTCCGCGCCGGCAGGGGATGTCGCCACGCCTCGCCACCCGGCCGACGAGTCGCGCGAGCTCACCGAGAGGGGCGGTCTCCGTCGTCCCCGTCCGCGGCCGGCTCGCAACGCCGACAACCACCACCGAGAGCGGCCGGCCCGTCCGTCGCGCACGCGACGCCTCACGACCGAGCTCGAGCTCGTAGCCGCGCCTGTTCGGAACGCCGGTCGCCGGGTCGAGGTTCAGCCGAGACTCGATCTCGGCGAACCGCCGTGCGTTCGCGAGCGCGACCGTCATGTCCTCGACGAGCGATCTCAACGCGGTCGCGTCCTCCGCCGAGAACGCCTGCCTGGCTCGTGCGTACGCGGCAAGCGTCCCGCGAACCCCGGGGCCGTCGAGCGGCGTCACGACGGCAGAGCCGAACGTTGCGGCGTCCGTCTCCTCGGCGTGGGGATACGTCCAGTCGATGACGGCCGCTCGAAACGGCCGGGTAGCCGGGGGGCCGAAGGATCGATCGAGCCCCTCGTGCTCGACGCCCTCCCCGATCGAGGTCACGACCGGCCGTCCCTGCGGGCCGTCGATCCGGAGGACGACGGCATCAGCACCCACTCGCGCCGACGCCTCGGCCGCAAGCGCGTCGACGAGCTCGTCGAAATCGAGGCTCAGGTTCGCCGGTGGCCGGCGCCGTCCGGCCTCGAGCGCCGCGTCGACTGCCTGCGCGACGGTGGCCGACATCGTCTCGAGGCGGCGGTCGATCTCGCCGATCGCGTCGCGTAACCGCCCGTCGGCGCGCTCGTTCGATCGCCGGACCGCGAGCAGGGTCAGGATGCACGCAACCAGCACCGCGCCTGCCGCAAGAACCGTGGTCAGCACCCCTCGTCTCCCACTCGCTCGCCCGGCGCACTGTATTCGCGGACTGGCGCCATTTCTACGGGCGTCTGCTACCATCCTGCGGCCGGTGGCGGGGTCTGGTTCGTTGCCCGCCGGCATTTCTGTGCGAAGAAATCGACCGACCTCGAGTAGGAGCTTGCGTGCCCACAGTCAACCAGCTCGTCCGTAAAGGGCGGAAGATTCCGAGGGAGAAGGCCAAGACACCGGCCCTTCGTGGCGCGCCGCAGAAGCGCGGCGTCTGCACGCGTGTCATGACGCAGACGCCGAAGAAGCCGAACTCGGCGCTGCGCAAGGTTGCGCGCGTCCGGCTCACGAACGGCATGGAGGTCGGCGCCTACATCCCAGGCGAGGGGCACAACCTGCAGGAGCACTCGGTCGTGCTCGTCAGAGGAGGCCGCGTGAAGGACCTGCCGGGCTATCGGTACAAGGTCATCCGCGGCGGCCTCGACACGGCCGGCGTCTCCGACCGGAAGCAGGGCCGCTCGAAGTACGGAGCGAAGAAGGCCTAGCGATGCCTCGCCGCGCAGAGATCCAGCCGCGCACGATCGAGCCCGATGCGGTTCACAGCTCGGTGCTCGTTGCGCAGCTCGTCAATCGCCTGATGCTGAACGGCAAGAAGTCCGTGGCCGAGCGCACGGTGTACGACGCGCTTGCGCTCGCGTCGGAGAAGACCGGAAAGCCGCAGCTCGAGGTGCTCGAGCAGGCGGTGAAGAGCGTCACCCCGGTGCTCGAGGTTCGCTCCCGTCGTGTCGGCGGCGCCAACTACCAGGTGCCTGTCGAGGTGCCGCAGCGGCGCGCACGCACGCTCGCGCTGCGCTGGATCGTGCAGAACGCGCGCGATCGGCGCGAGAAGGGCATGTCCGCGAAGCTCGCGGGCGAGCTCATGGACGCGGTCAACCAGCAGGGCGGCGCGTTCAAGAAGAAGGACGACATCTACCGTATGGCGCAGGCCAACAAGGCCTTCGCCCACTATCGCTGGTAAGTCCGAGATGTCTGCCGTAGCGACACCCGTTGGGCTCGACCGTGTCCGGAACATCGGGATCATGGCCCACATCGACGCGGGCAAGACCACGACGACGGAGCGGATCCTCTACTACACGGGTCGCACCCACAAGATGGGCGAGGTGCACGAGGGCGCCGCGACGATGGACTGGATGGCGCAGGAGCAGGAGCGCGGCATCACGATCACGTCGGCCGCGACGACCGCGGAGTGGCGTGACCATCGGATCAACATTATCGATACGCCCGGGCACGTGGACTTTACCGTGGAGGTCGAGCGAAGCCTTCGCGTCCTCGACGGCGCGGTCGCCGTTTTCGATTCGGTCGCCGGTGTGCAGCCGCAGTCCGAGACGGTCTGGCGCCAGGCCGACCGCTACGGCGTCCCGCGCATCGCGTTCATCAACAAGATGGACCGCACGGGTGCGGACTTCGAGGCCGCCGTGCAGTCGATGCGCGAACGGCTAGGCGCGCGCCCCGTTCCGGTTCACCTTCCGGTCGGCAGCGAAGAGAACTTCTCGGGGATCGTCGACCTCGTCGAGTTGAAGGCGATCACGTACGCGAACACCCTCGGTACGGAGATGTCCGTGGGCGACGTTCCCGCCGAGCTCGCCGACACCGCCCATGCGGGCCACCACGAGCTGATCGATCTCATCGCCGAGTTCGACGACGAGCTGATGGAGACGTACCTCGAGGACGAGGAGTCCGTCACGCCCGAAATGATCCGCCGCGCGCTCCGGAAGGGGACGCTCGCCGGTGAGATCACGCCGGTGCTCGCCGGCTCCGCGTTCAAGAACAAGGGCGTGCAGGCTCTGCTCGACGCGATCGTCGACTACCTGCCGAGCCCCCTCGACGTGCCGCCCGTCCAGGGTCTCGACCCGAAGTCCGACGCGGAGGAGACGCGGCCTGCCGACTACGACGCGCCGTTCTCCGCCCTCGCGTTCAAGGTCATGAGCGACCCGTACGTCGGCAAGCTCACGTATTTCCGCGTGTACTCGGGCCAGGTCAAGGCCGGTGACCGCGTACTCAACACCACCACCGGCAAGACCGAGCGCATCGGCCGCATCCTGCAGATGCACGCGAACCACCGCGAGGAGCGGGAAGAGATCGGTGCGGGCGAGATCGCCGCAGCCGTCGGACTGAAGTTCACGACGACCGGCGACACGCTCGCGGTCGACTCGGCGCCGATCGTGCTCGAGTCCATGTCCTTTCCGGATCCCGTCATCTCCGTCGCGATCGAGCCGCGCACGAAGGCCGACCAGGACAAGCTCGCCACGGCGCTCCAGCGCCTCGCCGAGGAGGATCCGACCTTCCGCGTCTCGTCGGACGAGGAGACCGGGCAGACGCTCATCGCGGGGATGGGCGAGCTGCACCTCGAGATCATCGTCGACCGGCTCCAGCGCGAGTTCTCGGTGGACGGCAACGTCGGCCGGCCGCAGGTCGCATACCGCGAGACGGTCACGAGCCCGGCCGAGAAGATCCAGGGCAAGTTCGTCCGGCAGACGGGCGGTTCGGGCCAGTACGGCGACGTCATCGTCAACCTCTACCCGAACCCGGGCGAGGGCTACGAGTTCGTGGACAAGGTCGTCGGAGGCCGCGTTCCGAAGGAGTACATCCCGGCCGTCGACCAGGGGATTCGGGAGGCGATGAGCTCGGGCATCATCGCCGGGTATCCGGTGGTCGACATCAAGGTCGAGCTCATCGACGGGTCGTACCACGAGGTCGACTCGAGCGAGCGCTCGTTCAAGATCGCCGGCTCCATGGCCTTCAAGGAGGGCATGAAGCGCGCGAAGCCGAAGCTCCTCGAGCCGGTCATGTCCGTCGAGGTCGTGACGCCCGACGAGTACCTCGGCGACGTCATCGGTAACCTGAACGGTCGTCGTGGCCGGGTCGAGCAGCTCGAGCCGGTCGGCGGGTCGCAGTCGGTCAAGGCGAGCGTGCCGCTCTCCGAGATGTTCGGCTACGCGACCGACCTGCGCTCGATGAGCCAGGGCCGCGCGACGTTCACCATGCAGTTCGACCGCTACGAGGAAGTTCCGGCCACGATCGCCGAGGCGATCGTGGGAGGCGACAAGTCACCGTAATCCGTAGGAAGAAGCTTCGGAGGAAGAGGAGCAGATGGCTAAGCAGAAGTTCGAGCGCACCAAGCCGCACGTCAACGTCGGCACGATCGGCCACATCGACCACGGCAAGACGACGCTCACCGCCGCGATCACGAAGGTCCTCGCGGACTCGGGCACCAACACCGAGGCGACGGACTTCGACGCGATCGACAAGGCCCCCGAGGAGCGCCAGCGCGGGATCACGATCAACACCGCGCACGTCGAGTACGAGACGGAGAACCGTCACTACGCGCACGTCGACTGCCCCGGCCACGCCGACTACATCAAGAACATGATCACGGGCGCCGCGCAGATGGACGGCGCGATCCTCGTCGTCTCCGCGGCCGACGGCCCCATGCCGCAGACCCGTGAGCACATCCTGCTCGCGCGCCAGGTCGAGGTCCCCTCGATCGTCGTCGCGCTGAACAAGGCCGACATGGTCGACGACCCCGAGCTGCTCGAGCTGGTCGAGATGGAGGTCCGCGAGCTCCTGTCCCGGTATGAGTTCCCGGGCGACGACATCCCGGTCGTGCAGGTCTCGGCGCTGAAGGCGCTCGAGGGCGACCCCGAGTGGACTCCGAAGATCCTCGAGCTCATGGAGGCCGTCGACACGTACATCCCCGAGCCCGTTCGCGACGTGGACCGGCCGTTCCTCATGCCGATCGAGGACGTCTTCACGATCACGGGCCGCGGCACGGTCGTCACCGGCCGCATCGAGCAGGGCAAGCTCACGGTCGGCGAGGAGGTCGAGATCGTCGGCATCCATCCCGAGACGTCGAAGACGGTCGTCACAGGCCTCGAGATGTTCCTGAAGACCCTCGACTTCGCACAGGCCGGTGACAACGCGGGCGCGCTCCTCCGCGGCATCAAGCGCGAGGAGGTCGAGCGTGGCCAGGTGCTCGCGAAGCCGGGCTCGATCACGCCGCACACGCAGTTCAAGGCCGAGGTGTACGTGCTCTCGAAGGACGAGGGCGGACGCCACACGCCGTTCTTCAACGGCTACCGGCCGCAGTTCTACTTCCGCACGACGGACGTCACCGGCTCGATCAAGCTGCCCGAGGGCCAGGAGATGGTCATGCCTGGCGACAACACGAACATGGAGATCGACATGCACCAGCCGATCGCCATGGATCAGGGCCTCCGCTTCGCGATCCGCGAGGGCGGCCGTACGGTCGGCGCAGGCGTCGTCACGGAGATCATCAAGTAGGGGCGAGGCGACTCGCCCCTCTCACTGTCAAGCACATGGCGCAACAGAAGATCCGCATCCGTCTGAAGGGCTACGACCACCAGCAGGTGGACCGCTCCGCGTCCCAGATCGTCGAGACGGCGCAGCGCACCGGCGCGACCATCACGGGTCCCGTCCCGCTGCCGACGGAGAAGAACGTCTACTGCGTGATCCGCAGCCCGTTCAAGGACAAGGACTCGCGCGAGCACTTCGAGGTGCGCACGCACAAGCGCCTGATCGACATCCACAGCCCCACGCCGAAGACGGTCGACTCGCTCATGCGGCTCGATCTCCCGGCCGGCGTCGACATCGAGATCAAGCTCTAGGCGATGAAGGGAATGCTCTCCTGATGAAAGGCATTCTGGGCAAGAAGCTCGGCATGAGCCAGGTCTTCGACCCCGACACGGGGGCGATGACCGCCGTCACCGTCATCGAGGCAGGCCCGTGCCCGGTCGTCCAGGTGAAGACCTCGGACGTCGACGGCTACGACGCCGTGCAGCTTGCGTTCGACGCGGTGGCCGAGCGGAAGCTGTCGAAGGCCGAGGTCGGGCATCTGAGCAAGGCCGGCGCAGGCCCGCATCGGCACCTCGTCGAGCTCCGCGGCGTCGTCGACGTCGCCGTCGGCGAGACCGTGACCGTCGAGTTCTTCGAGCCGGGCGAGTCCGTAAAGGTCTCGGGCGTCAGCGTCGGCAAGGGCTACCAGGGCACGATCAAGCGGCACGGCTTCACGCGCGGGCCCGTCTCGCACGGCTCGCACAACATCCGCAAGCCGGGCTCGATCGGCGCCTCCGCCTATCCCTCCCGCGTCTTCAAGGGGATGAAGATGTCGGGTCGCATGGGCGGGACGCGTGTGACCCAGCCCGGCCTCGTCGTCCACGAGGTCGACCCCGACAGGAACCTCCTGCTCGTCCGCGGCTCCGTGCCCGGGGCGAAGGGCGGTCTCGTGGAGATCCGGAGCGCGTGATGGCCGCGCCCAAGGCACCGGTCATCGGCGGCTCGAAGGGGAAGGACGTCACGCTGGACGAGACGGTCTTCGCCGTGGAGCTGAAGCCGCACCTCGTGCACGAGACCGTGCGCGCGGAGATGAACGACGCTCGTGCGGGGACGCGCGGCTCGAAGAGTCGTGGCCTCGTGGCCGGCGGCCGCTCGAAGCCGTGGCGCCAGAAGGGAACCGGTCGCGCCCGCGCCGGAACGACGCGTGCGCCGCACTGGACGGGCGGAGGCGTTGCCTTCGCGCCCGGGATGCGGAGCTTCGAGGTCAAGGTCAACCGCAAGGCACGGCGGAACGCGCTCAAGGGCGTGCTCTCCAACCACGCCTCCGACGGGACCCTCGCGATCCTGGACGGGTCCGGGTTCGAGACGCCGTCGACCAAGCAGGCCGCCGAGCTTCTCACAGGCTTCGGCGAGCGCCCGACGCTGGTCGTCGTCGCCGAGGACGAGGAGCCCGTGATCAAGTCCTTCCGCAACCTCGAGAAGGTGCTGGTGGTCGCTCCCGCCGAGCTCGAGGTCGCCTCGCTCGTGTGGGCACGGTCGGTGCTGATCTCGGAGACCGCCCTGCCGCTCGTCCTTGGACGCGCGGGTGTCGCGGTGGAGGGGGCGTCCCAGTGAGCCTGCATCCGAACCAGGTCCTGCTCGCGCCCGTCGTCTCGGAGAAGAGCTACTCGCTCATCACCGACCGCAAGTACACGTTCAAGGTGCACGAGGACGCGCACAAGACGCAGATCCGCCAGGCAGTCGAGGAGCTGTTCGACGTGAAGGTCGACAGCGTCAACATCGTGCAGGTCCAGTCCAAGCCGAAGAAGCGCGGTCTCGTCAAGGGCCGGCGCCCCGGCTGGAAGAAGGCGATCGTCGAGCTGAAGGACGGCTACGAGATCGAGATCTTCGAAGGAGCCGGAGTCTGATGGCACTGAAGAAGTACAAGCCCACGAGCCCCGGACGGCGCTTCATGGCGACGTCGGGGTTCGAGGAGATCACGAAGTCGGAGCCCGAGAAGTCGTTGCTCGAGCCGCTGACCAAGAAGGGTGGCCGGAACAACCGCGGCCGGATCACGACCCGCCACCAGGGTGGTGGGCACAAGCGCCGTTTCCGCACGATCGACTTCAAGCGGACGAAGGACGGCGTTCCGGCCAAGGTTGCCGCGATCGAGTACGACCCCAACCGGTCGGCCCGCATCGCGCTGCTCCACTACGCGGACGGCGAGAAGTCGTACATCCTCGCCCCGTCACGGCTCCGCGTCGGCTCGACCGTCGAGTCCGGTCCGGAGGCCGACATCAAGGCCGGGAACGCGCTTCCGCTTGCGAACATCCCGACCGGCACGCTCGTCCACTGCGTCGAGCTGAAGCCCGGTCAGGGCGCTCGCATGGCTCGGTCCGCCGGCTCCGCGATCCAGCTCGTGGCAAAGGACGGGCCGCACGCGGTCCTTCGGCTACCCTCGGGCGAGCTTCGGCGCGTCCTGCTGGCGTGCCGTGCGACGGTCGGGCAGGTCGGCAACTCCGACCACTCGAACCAGTCGGGCGGCAAGGCTGGTCGCAGCCGCTGGCTCGGCAAGCGCCCGACCGTGCGCGGCTCGGCCATGAACCCGGTCGACCATCCGCACGGCGGCGGCGAGGGCAAGACCAAGGGCGGCCGGCATCCGGTCACCCCCTGGGGCGTCCCGACGCTGGGCAAGCGGACGCGCCGCAAGCACAAGGAATCGGATTCGTTGATCGTCCGCGGCCGTCGCCGCGGGAAGGAGAAGAGGCGCTAAGTGTCACGTTCTTCCAAGAAGGGGCCTTTCGTCGAGGACCGGCTGATGGGCCGGATCGAGGCCATGAACGCGAGCGGCGACAAGCGGATGATTCGCACGTGGTCGCGCGCTTCGACGATCTTCCCCGAGATGGTGGGCCACACCATCGCGGTCCATGACGGGCGCAAGCACGTGCCCGTGTTCATCAGCGAGCAGATGGTCGGCCACAAGCTCGGCGAGTTCGCACCGACCCGGACCTTCCGCGGCCACGCCGGTGATCGCGCGACGCAGGTGAAGAGACGCTGATGGCAGTCGTCCAGGACGATCGGATGCGCGTTCGCGCACAGGCGAAGTGGGTGCGCACGTCGGCGCGCAAAGCGCGCGTCGTGCTCGACTTGATCCGCGGGCGCAGCGTGCCCGAGGCGCGAACGATCCTCGCGTTCACGACGCGTGCCGCGGCGACGGACATCGAGAAAGTGCTGCGCTCCGCGGTCGCGAACGCCGAGTCCAACTACGGCCTGGACGGCGACGAGCTCATCGTGGAGGCCGCGTACGCGGACGAGGGTCCGACGCTAAAGCGCTGGAAGCCGCGGGCGCGGGGTCGAGTGAATCGCATCAAGAAGCGGATGTGCCACGTCACGCTCGTGCTCGCCGAGCAGCCGGAGCAGCAGGCGCCACGCAGGCGTGCGCGCCGGCAGGCCGAGACTCCCGCGGTCGAGGAATCCAAGCCGAAAGCCGCATCGCGGCGCAGGAAGAAGGAGGCGGTTGCCTGATGGGCCAGAAGGTGCACCCCGGCGGCTTCCGCGTCGGCGTCATTCACGACTGGAAGTCCAACTGGTGGACGGGCAAGCCCGAGTTCGCCGACTACATCCTCGAGGACGTTCGCATCCGCGAGCACATCCTCGGGAAGCTGTCGCACGCGGGCCTGTCGGACATCCTCATCCGCAAGGACAAGCAGCGGATCACGGTGGACATCTACACCGCGCGTCCCGGCATCGTCATCGGGAAGTCGGGCGTCGAGGTCGACGCGCTGCGCAAAGAGCTGCACGCGATCACGAAGAAGAACGTCCACATCAACATCAACGAGATCAAGCGACCCGAGCTCGACGCGAAGCTCGTCGCACAGTCGATCGCGGAGCAGCTCGAGAACCGCGTGAGCTTCCGTCGCGCGATGAAGCGCTCGCTTGCGTCGGCGATGCGGTCGGGCGCGCAGGGCATCAAGATCACCGCGGGCGGCCGGCTCGGCGGCGGCGAGATGAGCCGGCGCGAGATGTATTCCGAGGGACGCGTTCCGCTGCACACCATCCGCGCGGACATCGACTACGGCCAGGCCGAGGCCAAGACCACGTTCGGCGTCATCGGCGTCAAGGTCTGGGTCAACAAAGGCGAGATCATGCCGGAGGGCTACGACGCGCCCGGCACGCGCGACGCCCGGCTCGGCGACCAGGACCAGGCTCGTCGCCGACGCGGTGCGTCGGCCGAGGGGCTCGGGGCCTCGCGTGAGGGTCGCGGTCGCGGCCAGGACCGCGAGGGGCTCGGGATCGTTCCCCGTCGTCGCCGCGGGCAGCGCCCCGGCGGCGGTCGCCCCGGCCAGCGGCCGCGTCGCGAGGTCGAGCGCGAGGCTCCGGCAGCGGAGACCGAGGCGCCCGCAGTGGAGCCAGAGACGCCCGCAGTGGAGCCCGAGGTACAGGAGACGCCTGCTGCCGAGGCGGCGCCCGAGGAGGGCGAGAGCTGATGCTGATGCCGCGCAAGACGAAGTTCCGGCGGCACCATCGCGGGCGCCGGGGCGGAACCTCCGCGGGCCAGACGAGCGTGCAGTTCGGCGAGTACGGGCTCAAGGCGCTCGAGGCGGGTTGGGTGAGCAATCGCCAGATCGAGGCTGCCCGCATCGCCGCGACGCGGAAGATCCGCCGGAGCGGAAAGGTCTGGATCAACCTCTTCCCCGACAAGCCGTACACGAAGAAGCCCGCCGAGACCCGCATGGGCTCCGGCAAGGGTTCGCCCGAGGGCTGGGTCGCCGTCGTCAAGCCGGGCCGCGTGATGTTCGAACTCGCCGGCGTGGACGAGCCGCTGGCCAAGGAGGCGCTCCGCCTCGCCGGGCAGAAGCTCCCCCTCAAGACCAAGTTCGTCCGCCGGGAGGCTGATCTCTTTGAGGGCTAGAGACCTGCGCGCGATGACGGACGACGAGCTCCACCAGAGGATGGCGGAAACCCGCCAGGAGCTCTTCAACCTGCACTTCCAGACGGCGACCGGTGTGCTCGAGAACAGCGCGCGCCTGCGCCACGCCAAGCGCGAGATCGCGCGCATCCTGACCGTCCAAAACGAACGTGAACGAGGGAACTGACGATGGCCGACGAGAACGAGAAGACCGAGACCGAAGAGACTGAGGCCGAGACGTCCGCCGAGGAGGCCGTCGAGGAGACGGCTCCCGAGGCGGAAGCCGAGCCCGCGGCGGAAGCCGAGGCGGAGCCCGTCGCGGAGGCGGAAGCCGAGCCGGTGGCAGAGGCCGAAGCGGAGCCTGCTGCCGAAGCCGCGCCGGAGCCTGTCGCCGAAGCAGAGCCCGTCTCCGACGAGGCCGAGGCTGCGGCAGAGGTGCCCGCCGCGGCCGTGTCCGAGCCGAAGCGCAAGAAGAAGCGGCTTCCGCGCTCCGAGCGCCCGAAGAAGACGCGCCCGAAGCGTATGCCCTCGGCCGAGCGCAAGCCGATCACGCGACTGCCGAAGCCCGAGCACGAGCGCGGCCGGCGGCAGGAGCGCCAGGGCACGGTGGTCTCGGCCGCGGCCGACAAGACGATCGTCGTCCGGGTCGACGTCGTGAAGGTGCACCCGCGCTACAAGAAGGTCGTCAAGCGCTCGACCCGTCTGCACGCGCACGACGAGGAGAACCAGGCCAAGCTGGGCGACGTCGTCCGCCTCGTCGAGACGCGGCCGCTGTCGCGCATGAAGCGCTGGCGGCTGCAGGAGATCGTCGAGGCCGCGAAGTGATCCAGCAGGAATCCCGTCTTCGGGTCGCCGACAACACCGGCGCCCGCGAGCTGCTCTGCATCCGCGTGCTCGGCGGGCACCACCGCCGCTACGCACGGGTGGGCGACGTGATCATTGCTACCGTGAAGCAGGCCACGCCGCAGGGCGCGGTCAAGAAGGGCGAGGTCGTACGTGCGGTCGTCGTGCGGACGAAGAAGCCCTACTCCAGGGACGACGGCACGCTCATCGGATTCGACGAGAACGCCGCCGTCCTCATCGATCCGCAGTCCAACCCGCGCGGGACGCGCATCTTCGGCCCGGTCGCGCGCGAGCTCCGCGAGAAGAACTTCATGAAGATCGTCAGCTTGGCCCCAGAGGTGCTCTGAACATGGCTCAGAAGATGAAGGTGAAGAAGGGCGACACGGTGCAGATGCTTACCGGCAAGGACCGCGGAAAGCGGGGCCGGGTGATCGAGGCACGCCCGTCGGAGCGCCGCGTGATCGTCGAGAACCTCAACGTGGCGAAGCGGCACACGAAGCCGCGCCCGATCCGGGACTCGTCGCGCATGGGCGGCACGCAGATCGTCCCGGGCGGAATTCTCGACAAGCCCGCGCCCGTTCCCGTGTCGAACGTCATGGTCGTCTGCCCGGTGTGCGGAAATCCGACCCGCGTGGGCATGGAGGCCCGGGAAGTGAAGGGCGAGACTGTCCACGTGCGCGTCTGCAAGCGCGAGGGTTGCGGCCAGGAGCTCGACCGCTGATGGCGACGGCGACCGCACCGACCCCCGAGACCTACGTGCCGCGCCTGAAGCAGCGCTACGAGGAGGAGATCCGGCCGCGCCTCCAGGAGGAGCTCGGCGTCTCCACGCTCATGGACGTTCCGAAGGTGACGAAGGTGACGCTGAACATGGGCGTGGGCGAGGCGAAGACGGACGCGAAGGCGCTCGATGCAGCCATCGACGAGCTCACGACCATCGCCGGCCAGCGCGCGCAGGTTCGACGCGCGACGAAGTCGATCGCGAGCTTCAAGCTCCGCGAGGGTATGCCCGTCGGCGCGCGCGTGACGCTGCGCGGCGCCCGTATGTACGAGTTCCTCGACCGCCTCGCGTCGATCGCGCTCCCGCGCATCCGCGACTTCCGCGGGCTCGACCCGGGCTCGTTCGACGGCCGCGGCAACTATTCGATCGGCATCCGGGAGCAGATCATCTTCCCCGAGATCGACTACGACAAGGTTCCGGGGATCCGCGGCCTGGACGTCGCGATCACCACGTCGGCGAAGACGGACGAGGCGGGCCATGCGCTGCTCGGCGCTCTCGGCCTGCCGTTCGCCACTCAGAGAAGGGAACAGGGTTAGGCAGATGGCCAAGAAGTCTCTCGTCGTCAAGCAGCAGCGGAAGGCGAAGTACGGCGCGCGGGCCTACACGCGCTGCAACCGGTGCGGGCGTCCCCGCGCCGTTTATCGGAAGTTCGGCCTCTGCCGGATCTGCCTGCGCGAGCTCGCGCACCAGGGCGCGGTTCCGGGAATGACGAAGTCGAGCTGGTAGGAGGTTCCGAAGGTGCTCACCGATCCGATCGCGGACATGCTCACCCGCATTCGCAACGCGAACCGTGCGCTGCACGACTCGGCCTCGATGCCGACCTCCAAGATGAAGGAGGAGATCGCGCGCATCCTCAAGGACGAGGGCTACATCAAGGACTTCCGCGTGGTCGAGGCCTTGGGCGACCAGGGCCAGCCGCTTCCGTACAAGACGCTCGTCGTCGAGCTCAAGTTCGCGCGCGACCGCCGACGCGTCATCACGAACCTCAAGCGCGTGTCCAAGCCCGGCCGTCGGGTGTACGCGAGGAAGGACCGCCTCCCGCGCGTCCTGGGCGGCCTCGGCACCGCGATCATGTCCACCTCCGCCGGGGTGATCACGAACCGCCAGGCCGCCGAGCGCGGCGTGGGCGGCGAGGTCATCGCCTTCGTCTGGTAGCGATGTCGCGAATCGGCCGCAGACCCATCGAGCTCCCCGCCGGCGTCATGGTGGCGCTCTCGCCTGGGCGCGTTCAGGTGAACGGCCCGCTTGGCGAGCTGTCGCAGGACGTCCCGGCGCGCATGCAGGTCGAGAAGACGGACTCGGAGATCACCGTGACCCGTCCGACCGAGCGCGGAGAGGACCGTGCGCTCCACGGCCTCACGCGCACGCTCATCGCGAACATGGTCGAGGGCGTCACCAAGGGCTTCGAGAAGCACCTCGAGATCCAGGGTGTCGGGTACCGCGCACAGCTCAAGGGCACCGATCTCGAGCTCGCCGTCGGGTACTCGCATCCCGTGACGGTCAAGCCGCGCAAGGGCATCGAGTTCGAGGTCCCGCAGCCGACGCAGATCGTCGTCAAGGGCATCGACAAGCAGATGGTCGGGCAGACGGCCGCCGAGATCCGCAAGGTTCGGCCGCCCGAACCGTACAAGGGCAAGGGCATCCGCTATCGCGACGAGCAGGTTCGCAGGAAGGTCGGGAAGCGCGCATGAGCGTTCTTACGAAGCGCGAGGCACGCGTTCGCCGCCACCGTCGTGTCCGCGGCAAGGTCGCAGGCACGGCCGAGCGGCCGCGCCTCGTCGTGTTCCGCTCGAACCGCGGGATCTCGGCCCAGCTCGTCGACGACCAGGCCGGTCGCACGCTCGCAGCCGCGAGCTGGAAGGGCGTGAGCACCTCCGGCTCGAAGACGGAGCAGGCTGAGGCGGTCGGCAAGGCACTCGCCGAGGCGGCGAAGAAGGCCGGCATCCAGAGCTGCGTGTTCGACCGCGCCGGCTACCTGTTCCACGGACGCGTGAAGGCCCTCGCCGAGGGCGCCCGCGAAGGAGGGCTCCAGTTTTGAGTATGTCCCAGGTCAGTGAGAGCCGCGAGCTCAAGGAGCGGGTCATCGAGATCAACCGCGTCGCGAAGGTCGTGAAGGGCGGCCGGCGCTTCTCGTTCACCGCGCTCGTCGTCATCGGCGACGAGGTCGACCGGGTCGGGCTCGGCTACGGGAAGGCCCGCGAGGTCCCACTCGCGATCTCGAAGGCGGTCGAGGACGCCCGCAAGAACCTGTTCACGGTCCCGAAGCACGGGCAGACGATCACGCACGAGATCGTCGGCCGGTTCGATGCCGCGCGCGTCGTCCTGCGTCCGGCGAGCGAGGGAACGGGCGTCATCGCCGGCGGTGGCACCCGCGCGGTGCTCGAGCTCGCCGGCATCCGCGACGTCCTTGCGAAGAGCATAGGCACGACGACCCCGATCAACATGACGCGCGCGACGGTCGACGGCCTCAAGCGGCTCGTGCGTCCCGAGGACGTGGCGCTGCTGCGCGGGAAGACGATCGCGGAGGTGTTGCCGGTGTCGGCGGCACGCGCGCGCGCGGCCGAGGCCGAAGAGCAGCCCGCAGCCGTCGAGCCCGTCACCGCTGCGGCCACGGAGACCGCGGAGGCGACCGAATGAGCACCTTCAAGATCACGCAGGTCCGGAGCGTTATCGGCCAGTCCGACCGCCACATCGGGACGCTCCGCGCGCTCGGCCTCGGCAAGATCGGCCGGAGCACGGAGCACAAGGATTCCCCGCAGCTGCAGGGCCAGCTCCGCCAGGTCCGCCATCTCGTCACCGTCGAGGAGAAGTAGGCGAGCCGTGAGCGACGAGTTGAACCTGTCCAACCTCAAGCCGGCGCAGCCGCGCAAGGCCCGGAAGCGGGTCGGCCGCGGCCTGGGCTCCGGCAAGGGGCGCTACTCGGGACGTGGGATCAAGGGCCAGAAGGCGCGTGCCGGGTCGCACACGATGCCGGCCGGCTTCGAGGGTGGGCAGATGCCCATCGACATGCGCACCGGCAAGCTCCGCGGGAACACCTCTGCCGATGCGATGCCCATCGGTCCCTTCCGGACGTACAGCCAGCCCGTCAACGTCGGCTCGCTCGAGGAGCGCTTCGACGCGGGCACCGAGGTGACCCCCGAGTCGCTGAAGGCCGCCGGTCTCGTCTCGAAGCTCTCCCTCGACGTCAAGATTCTCGGCCAGGGTGAGCTCACGAAGAAGCTCTCGGTGACCGCGCATTCGTTCTCCAAGACTGCGGCCGAGAAGATCGAGGCGGCCGGAGGCACGGTCGTCCGTCTGCGCGAGCCGGTCGAGCGCAAGAAGAAGAAGCATCGCGCGGCCGCTCCGGTCGCGGAGGAGCCGGAGGCCGAGGCGACGGAAGCTGAGCCCGAGGCCGAGGCGTCCGAGGAGCAGGAGGCGGAGTAGCCGATGTTCTCGTGGCTCGCGAACGCCTGGCGGGTCCCCGAGCTCCGCGGGCGCGTCCTTTTCACCGCGGCGATGCTCGCCGCGTATCGCCTGGGCTCGTGGATTCCGGCGCCGGGTGTCGACCCGGACACGATCGACTCGTTCTTCAACGGCCAGGGCGGAACGATCCTCGGCCTGCTGAACCTGTTCTCGGGAGGCGCGCTCTCGCAGTTCTCCCTGTTCGCGCTCGGGATCATGCCCTACGTCACGGCGTCGATCATCCTGCAGCTGATGACCGTGGTCATCCCGCGGCTCGGCGAGCTACAGCGGGAGGGCGAGGCCGGCTACGCGAAGATCACGCAGTACACGCGGTACCTCACCGTGTGTCTCGCGGCTGCGCAGGCCACCGGATACGCCTTCCTCTTCAAGAACCAGGGCGCGCTCGACGCGGGCTCCGGCGAGATGGTGCTCATCATCGTCTCGCTCACCGCGGGGACCGTGCTGCTCATGTGGATCGGCGAGCTGATCACGAAGCGCGGGATCGGCAACGGAATCTCCATCCTCATCTTCGCGTCCATCCTGGTGAGCGCGCCGCTCGGCATCGTCGCGTGGTGGAACGGCGGCCCGATGGAGAAGCTCTTCTTCCCGCTCATCGCGCTCGGGATCACCGCGGCCGTCGTCTACGTCCAGGAGGGCCAGCGCCGCATCCCGGTGCAGTACGCGAAGCGGATGGTGGGGCGCAGGATGACCGCCGGCGGATCGACCTACCTGCCGCTCCGCGTGAACATGGCGGGCGTCATCCCGATCATCTTCGCCGCCGCGATCCTCGCGTTCCCGCCGACGGTCGCTCAGTACTTCCCGGCCTCGCGTGACTTCGTGAACACGAACTTCCAGCCCGGCAACTGGCTGTACCTCCTGCTCGAGGGCGGGCTGATCATGATCTTCACGTACTTCTACACCGCCGTTCAGTTCAATCCGGTCGACCAGGCCGACAACCTGCGCAAGTACGGCGGCTACATCCCCGGGATCCGGCCCGGACCGCCGACGGCGCAGTACCTCGATCGCGTGCTCTCGCGGCTGACGCTTCCTGGATCCCTCTTCCTGGCAGCGGTCGCGGTGCTGCCGAGCCTGTTCATCCGCTACGGCGGGTTCTCGCAGGCGAACGCCCGCGCGCTCGGTGGGACGTCGGTGCTGATCGTGGTGGGAGTCGCACTCGACACCATGCGGCAGATGGAGTCGCAGATGATGATGCGCTCCTACGAAGGCTTCCTGAAATAGGAGGCGTCTCCATGCGCATTCTCATCCTCGGCCCGCAGGGGTCCGGCAAGGGCACCCAGGCGAAGCGGATCGCAGATGCGTATGCCATTCCGCACATCGCGACCGGCGACATGTTCCGCGCCGCGGTCGCCGACGGCTCGGCACTCGGTCGGCAAGTCGCGCCGATCCTCGAGGAGGGCCGCCTCGTCCCCGACGAGCTCACGATCGAGCTCATCCGCGAGCGCCTCGCCGACGTGGACGGGTTCGTGTTGGACGGCTTTCCCAGGACGATGGCCCAGGCGGAGGCGCTCGACGGCATGCTCGACGAGATCGGCAAGCCGCTCGACGCGGTGATCCTGCTCCAGGTCTCCGACGAGGTGGCGACGGAGCGACTCGCGAATCGCGCACTCCTGGAGGGTCGCGCGGACGACTCGCCCGAGGCGATTCGCAACCGCCTCCGCGACTACCACGAGCTGACGGAGCTCGTCGTCGACCGCTACGGTCAGGCGGGTATCGAGGTGGTCGTGGACGGTGAGCAGCCGGTGGACGACGTGTTCGCAGCGATCCAGGACGCGCTCGAGGGAGTCACGGCCCGGCGATGATCATCCGCAAGAGCTCGCGCGAGATCGAGAAGATCGCCGCCGCCGGCGCGCTCGTGGCGGAGACGATCGCGCACGTCGGCACGCTCCTCCGTCCCGGTATCACCACGGACGAGCTGGACCGGGCGGCTGGCGTGTTCATCCGCGAGCACGGCGGGATACCCACCTCGGAGGGCTACAAGGGCTACCCGAAGGCGATCTGCATCTCGCCGAACGACGTCGTCGTGCACGGGATCCCCGACGAGTTCGCCGTCTCCGAGGGGGACCTGGTGACGATCGACGTCGGCGTGACGCTCGACGGCTACATCGCCGACAGCGCGTACACGTTCGGTGTGGGGGAGATCGACCCGGAGTCCCAGCGCCTTCTCGACGTTGCGCAGAGCGCCCTCGCAGCAGGCATCGACGAGGCCGTCGTCGGCAACCGCGTCGGCGACGTCTCGCACGCCATCCAGGACGTGGTCGAGGACGCGGGCTTCTCGGTGATCCGCAGCCTCGTCGGTCACGGCGTCGGCCGCCACTACCACGAGGACCCGCATATCCCCAACTTCGGCGAGCCGGGTCGCGGGCCGAGGCTCTCGGAGGGGATGACGCTCGCGATCGAGCCCATGATCACGGCCGGCGCCTCGGACGTGCACGTGATGGAGGATGGCTGGACGATCCGCACCGCGGACGGCTCGATGTCGGCTCACTTCGAGCACACGGTGGCGATCACGCTCGACGGGCCGAGGATCCTCACGCCACGAGTCGGAATGCCAGGCGGGGTGCGGGTCTGAGGCTCTCTGCTACGATGTCCGGCCGCGGCGCGGACGTTCGTTTGTGCCGCTGTTCTCACACGAAATCCCCAACCGAAAGGTCTGTTCGCGCGCGAAGTGGCAGTGAAGGAAGAGAAGATCGAAATCGAGGGCGAGGTCGTCGAAGCGCTCCCGAGCACGATGTTTCGGGTGCAGCTCGACAACGGTCACAGCGTCCTCGCTCGCATCTCCGGAAAGATGCGCAAGCACTACATCCGCATCCTTCCCGGCGATCGTGTCAAGGTCGAGCTCTCTCCTTACGACCTCACCCGCGGCCGAATCACCTTCCGGATGAAGTAGCGACATGAAGGTACGCCCATCCGTCAAGCCCATGTGCGAGCGCTGCCGCGTCATCAAGCGGCACGGTCGCACGATCGTCATCTGCTCCAACCCCCGTCACAAGCAAAGGCAGGGCTAACCACGTGGCACGCATCGCCGGAG
>JBKPLV010000282.1:0-6811 GCA_046731795.1 Actinomycetota bacterium
GTACGATCCTAGGCAGATGCGCCGGCGCCTCTACCTCATGCGGCACGCGGAGGTCTCGTACTTCCAGACCGACGGCCGGCCCGTCGATCCGACGAGCGTGCCCCTGAACCCGGAGGGCGTCGCCCAGGCGACGGCGGTCGCGCAGGCGCTGCGTGACATCGAGCTCGACCGCGTGGTCACGAGCGGGCTGCCACGCGCGCTCGAGACGGCGTCCGTCGTGGCGCCGGCGATCGAGGCGGAGTCGTGGCCGGAGCTGCGCGAACTCGAGGGCGGACGGCTCTCCGAGATCCCCCCAGAGCTCATCGAGGACGAGTTCGTGAACGCGTTTCGCGGCGTGATCCCGAACGACGCGCGCTTCCTCCGCGGCGAGTCCATCGGCGAGCTGTTCGACCGGGTCCTCCCCGCGCTCGAGCGGCTCGTCTCCGAGGACTCGTGGCACACGGCGCTCGCCGTCCTGCACGGCGCCGTCAACCGCGCCATCCTCTCCTTCGCGCTCACCGGCGAGCGCATGTTCCTCGGCCGCTTCGAGCAGGCGCCGGCCTGCGTCAACGTCCTCGATCTCGGGGACGGCGGCGAGTGGATCGTGCGCGCCGTGAACGTCGCTCCGTACGACCTCCTCCACCTCGCGCACCGCCAGACGACCATGGAGCGCTACTGGGAGCAATACCGCGCGCTGCCCGTCGAGCCGCAGACGCAGTAGAGGCCGCTTTCGCGGCCTCTACCACCAGTCACATGCAGGGGAGAATCCTTAGCGAGGACGTCCCTCGATCAGTTTGCCAAACGGCACCCACCGCTTCGCGGCGCCGTTGAAGCGCTGGAGCTGCATCTGGCTGATCACGTAGTGATCCGTCTTGCTCGTCTTCATGACCTGGCCCGGAAGCAGGAACTGGCTCTTCAGGTTGAGGCTCGTGAGCGCGTTCATCAGCCCCTGGCGGGTGACGTTCTTCCCGGCCTTGTACAGAGCCTGGACGAACGTGTCCGCCTTCGCGACGCCGTAGAGCACCTGCGGGTCGTTCGCGTTCGCCCCGCCGCCGTACCTGGAGATGATGCTGCGGTAGAGCTTCATCCCGGCGTCGTTGTCCCACTTCGGATCCTGCGGATCCTTGTAGTAGGCGATCGTGATGATCCCGGTCACGTAGTCGGCTCCGGCCGCGCCGGTCGCGGCGTCCATGGCGGGCTTGATGGCCGCGACCGAGTTCATGTAGATCTGGTCGGGCTTGAGGCCGAGTGCCTTGGCCGTCGCGATCGAGCGAACGGTCGGAGTCGGGAGCTGGAAGATCGCCAGGATCTGCGCCCCCGCGGCCTTGATCCTCGTCATCTGGGCCGCCGCGCTGGTCGCGGTCGGCTCGATCGCCTCCTGCGCGACGACGTTCGCGTCGGCGTACTTCTTGCCGAGAGCGGCTCGGAACCCGTACAGGTAGTCCTTGCCGTAGTCGTCGTTCTGGTAGATGACGCCGATCTTCTTGCCCGCGTTGTTCGCCTTCAAGTGCAGGCCGTACAGCCGCCCCTCGGCGATGTAGTCGGGCTGCCAGCCGATCGTCCACGGGAACTCCTTGTACTGCGAGCTGAACTCGGTTGCTCCCGTCGAGACGAGCGCCTGCGGCACTTTCTGCTGGTTCAGGTACTCGCGCACCGAGAGCTGGGGCTCGGTGCCGAGGCCGCCCACGGTCGCGAAGACCTTGTCCTGCTCGACGAGGCGCCGCGTAAGCTGCACCGTGTTCGCCGGGTTGTAGCCGTCGTCGTAGTACTTGAAGACGATCTGGCGACCCATGACGCCGCGCTTCTTGTCGGGCCCCTTCCGAGCGTTGACGTATGCGAAGTACGCCTTCATGCCGAGCGGGATGGGAGCGTACGACGCGGCTGGGCCGGTGAGCGGGAACGTCCCGCCGATCACGATCGACTTCGCGGTAACGCCTGGTGTCTGGCCCGGTCCGCCGATGGCGCCGGGCACTGTCAGCGCGAGCGCCGCGACCAGGACGGTCGCAAGAGCAACGAGCTTTCGCACCGAATTTGCCTCCTTGTGAACCCTCCGATTCCTGCCTGTCAGCCGCGAGCGTACAACTGGCACGCCGCTGCCGCTATAGCTTGAAACGACGCCTCCGCCGTCGCAGTTAGCACGCCGAAATCATGACACGGGGGGTCTCGTGTATCAATACGCGACGATGACGCAGGCGGGAGCGACGCTCGAGCGACGCCGCGGCCGGCGCCCGGCGGCGAGCAGGGACGACGTCCTCGAGCTCGCGCTGCGCCGGTACCTGCACGGCGAGCGCGTCGACGTGCAGGCGATCGCCGCCGAGCTGGGGCTCGGCCGCACGACGATCTACCGCTGGTTCGGCTCAAGGGACGGCCTCGTCGGCGAGACGGTCGCGCGCGCAGCGGAGCCGCTCTTCGCGGAAGCACGCGCCGCCGCCGGCGGGCAGGGCGGCGCGGCACTCCTCGACACGTTCGACCGGATCAACCGCGGCCTCGCGGCCGCCCCCGCGCTCCGCGCCTTTCTCGAGCTCGAGCGCGACGCGCTGCGGATCCTCACCTCGAGCGGCGGAATCGTCCAGCCGAACGCGGTCGCGACGATCCAGCGGTTCATCGAGGACGAGGTGCGCGCGGGTACGTACGACCCACCCGTCGATCCGTCCACGCTCGCGTACGCAATCGTGCGTCTCGCCGAGGCCTTCCTCTTCAACGACGCGACCGCGGCCATGCGCGGCGAGGTCGAGCGCTTGCGCGAGATCGAGGCCGCCCTCCTCGGCGTGCAGGCCTAGCGAAACCACGCGCCGACACAGCCGGTGCTACGGTCGGCGCATGCGGTGGTTCGCGATCACCGCTCTTGCCCTGCTGGCGGCCGCTGCCGCTTCGAGCTCGTCCGCGCGGCAATCTGCGCGGGCGGCCTCGTGCATCGCGGCGCAGGTTCACTACGAGCCAGCTCCGAAGCCTCGTCTCGGAATCCGGCTTCCGTGGATCGCCTCCGGCCACCGAGGCCGCGAGGTGATCGGCCACCTCTTCTACTACGACGCGTCGCTGCGTGAGCAAGGCGATCGCCTGTTGATCTACACGGATGGCGAGCTTCCCGGCGGGGGCGCGACGAAGATCCTCTGGGTGGTAAAGCCATTGTCGTCCTCGCAGGTCTCGATCAGCGGTCGTCGACTGGATGGAGCCGGCACCTTCGCGCAGCGGTTCAGGTCGGCGTCGAGCCCGGACGGAACGGTCTTTCCGTCGATCGTGGACGTCCCCAGCGCGGGTTGCTGGCTCCTGACCGTTCGCAGCGGGCGGGTCACCGGACGCTTCGCCGTCGTGGCCGCCGACGCGCCGCCCGGCTGAGAGGTCGGCCTAGCCCAGACCGAGATCGACGGCGAGCGCCTCCGCCTCGTCGAGCTCGACGGCGAGCGCGTCGATGCCGGCGTCCCAGATGCGCCTGTCGGTGAGATCGAGCCCGACCATCTCCGCGAGCTCCTCCGGCGTCTTCGAGCCGCCGGCGCGGAGCACGTCGAGGTACGGCTCGACCATCGCCTCCCCTTCGAGCTCGTACTTGCGGAAGATCGAGAGCGCGAACAGGAACCCGTAGGAGTAGGCGTACACGTAGCCCGGGGTGCCGATGAAGTGCGGGATGTAGCTCCACCACGTCCCGTATCCGTCCGTGTCGACCGAGTCGCCGAACAGCGCGAGCTGCGACTCGAGCCAGAGCTCCTCGAACTTCTCCGGCGAGAGCTCGCCCTCGTCGCGCCGCGTCGTGTGGACGGCGTGCTCGAACCGGTTCATCGCGATCTGCCGGTACACGGTCGCGATCGAGTCCTCGATCCGCCCGGCGAGGAGGTTGAGACGTCGCTGCGGATCCTCCTCGTGCGCGAGCAGGCGCTTGAAGGTGAGCGCCTCGCCGAAGACGGATGCGGTCTCCGCGGTCGTCAGCGGGGTCGAGGCGTTGAAGAGCCCGAGCGGCTCTGCGAGGTAGCCGTGCAGGCCATGTCCGAGCTCGTGCGCAAGGGTGAGGACCGAGCGGCGGTCTCCCGTGTAGTTCATGAACACGTACGGGTGGACGCCGGGGACGTTGGTCGCGCAGAACGCGCCCGGCCTCTTCCCGTCACGCGGGGGCGCGTCGATCCAGCTCTCGTCGAAGAAGCGCCCGATGATCTCGCCCGTCTTGCTGGAGAAGTCCGAGAACGCGTCGAGGACGAGCTGCTTCGCGTCCGGCCACTCGACCTGCGTCGTGTCCTCCGCGAGCGGCGCCATTCGGTCGTAGAAGGAGATCCGGTCGAGCCCGAGGAGCTTCGCCTTCAGCGTGTAGTAGCGCTGAACGACGTCGTAGCGCCCGACCACCGCGTCGATCAGTGCCTCCACCGCCTCGTCGGTCGTGTCGTTCGAGAGGTTGCGTGACGAGATCCACGTCGGGTACCCGCGCAGGCGGTCGTCGATCGACTTGTCGACGGCAATCGTGTTGAAGACGTAGGTCCGCGTGCGCAGCCCCGGCGCAAGCGCGACGGTGATCGCCTCGGACGCGCGACGCCGGAGATCGCGATCGCCGGAGTGCAGCTTCGACATCGCGTCCTCGAAGCCGAGCTCGCTCCCGTCGAGGTCGACCTTGATCGCGCCGAGCAGCTCGTCGTACAGGCGGTCCCAGGCGGAGAATCCGGAGACCGCCTTCTCCGTGAGGATCTTCTCCTCGGGCTCCGTGAGGACGTACGGCCGGAACTTGCGGATGGTCCGCAGCCAGTGGCGCCAGTGCTCGAGCTCGTCGCTCGCGAGGAAGGCGTCCGCCTGGTCGTCCTCGAGCGCCGCCAGCTCGAGCCCGAAGAAGAGGAGCTGCGTGTCGACGGCAGCGCCCTTCTCCGTGAGGCGCGCCACGAGCGCGCCGCGCGGCGAGTCGGTCATGTCGGTCGCGTAGCGGAGGTGCGCGAAGTAGATCGCGCGCGTGAACGTCGACTCGATCCGCTCGCGCTCCTCGATCGCCTCGCGAAGCTCGGGCGGGCTCAGCTCCGCGACGCGGCCGTAGTAGCGCTCACGGAACGCAGCGGCAGCCGACTCCGTCTCCTCGACGTCCTGCTCGATGCGTGGGTCGTCGCCGCCCGAGTACAGGTCGGAGAGGTCCCACGCGACGTCCTCCGCACCCGTGAACTCTGTCGTCGTCATGTCGGCGGACGCTACCTAAACGACCTGTGGCAGCAACCGCTCGCCAGCCAGCGCGAGCATCTCGTCGTCGTCGTGGTTCAGGTGCTGGAGGAGGACGCGCGAGACGCCGAGCGCGTGCAGGCTCTCGATCCTCTGCGCGACTTCCTCGACGGTGCCGACGAGCCAGCGGTCACGGCGCTCGCGGATCAGCTGCGCGGGATCGCCGCCGTCGCCGCGGATCGCCAGGAACCGCGCGACACGCGACTTCACGTCCGCGTCGGTCTCCCCGAGGAAGCAGGCCGTCATCACCGAGAAGCCGAGGGTCGCGGGGTCGCGTCCGGCGTCCGCACACGCGCGCTCCAGCATCTCCTTGCGCTCGCGCAGCTCGCCGTCGGGCGCGCCGAGCGTGTTCACCTCGGTCGCGTACCGGGCTGCGAGCGCCGCGAAGCGCCGCTTCACAGTGCCGCCGAGCACGAGTGGCGGGTGCGGCTGCTGCACCGGCCGCGGGAGTGCCAGCTGCTCGCGCAGCGTGTAGGCGGGACCGTCGTGGTCGAAGCGCTCGCCGCTCCACGAACGCATAACGATCTCCACCTGCTCGGCGAAGAGCTCGAAGCGCTGCTTCCCGTCGAGGAAGGGGAAGCCGTGCGCCAGGTGCTCGCGTTCGTACCAGCCCGAGCCCATGCCCACGTCGACGCGGCCACCCGAGATGTGGTCGACGGTCGCGGCCATCCGCGCGAGCACGCTCGGGTGCCGGAACGTCGCGGGCGAGACCATCGTCCCGAGCCGGATGCGGGTCGTGACGGCGGCGAGCCCGGCGAGCGTCGCCCAGGCGTCGAGCGCATCCGCGTCGGGCCGGATGATCGCGGTGTAGTGGTCGGAGCGGAACAGGCCCTCGAAGTCGTTCTCCTCGGCGAGGCGGGCGAGGCGGAGCCAGTCTTCCCACGTCACGCCCTCCTGGCCCTCGATCATCAGGCCCACGCGCATCAGACGGCGACCTCCTCCGGTTCGGTGACGGGAGCCTGGCACGCGAAGCGCTCGCAGACGTAGACGGCCGTCCTGCCGTCGAGTGTGGCCTTGCCTGCGAGAAGCGGAACGTCCTCGGATGGTCCGACGGCGACGACGGCGTTGGGCCGGAACGGCGCCAGCGCGGCACGCGCGACCGGTGCCTCGACATCGCCCGCGATCGCGATCTCCTGCGGCGTGCTCAGCCACAGGTCGACGCCGCACAGCATCCAGGCGAAAAACCCTGGCGCGCGGCGCAGCGCCGGCTCGGCGAGGCGGAACACCGAGACCGCGTGGCGCTCGAGCTCGTCGTCCCCCCAGATCCGCGAGAGCCGCAGCAGCACATACGCGAGCATCGAGTTGCCCGACGGGACCGGAGAGTCCTGCAGGTCCTTCGTGCGGGGCACGCGAGGATCGGCATTTGCCTCCGAGAGGAAGAAGCCGCCGTGCTCCTCGTCGGCGAAGAGCTCGACGGCGAGGAGCGCGAGCCGGCGCGCCTCGAGCAGCCAGCGGACGTCTCCCGTCGCGACGTGCAGCTCGAGCAGCCCGTGCGCGACGTTGGCGTAGTCGTCGAGGAAGCCTGGGCCGCTCGTCCGCCCGTCGCGGAGGGACCGGAACAACCGGCCGTCCTCGGCGGAGAGCGGGCCGAGAAGGAACGCGCCGAGCTCGCGCGCCGCCTCGAGCCAGTCGGCGCGCTCGAGCCGGTAGCCCG
>JBKPLV010000283.1:0-2932 GCA_046731795.1 Actinomycetota bacterium
GCGCGCTGGTCCTGCTCGTAGCGGTACTTCGAGTAGTCCATGACCCGCGCGACGGGCGGATCCGCTCCGGCCGCGACCTCCACGAGATCGAGGCCCTTGCCGTATGCGAACTCGAGCGCTTCCTTCGTCGGGAGGATCCCAACCTGCCCGCCCTTCTCGTCCACGAGACGAACGCGCTGTGCGCGGATCTCCTCGTTGATTCGCTCGTCCCGCTTGCGCGGTACCTGCCGGTCGAGATCCGGCCTACGGCGGCGAGGTCTCAAAGGCCCGTCATCAAGCTCTCAGCTTCCTCCTTGTAAACGACAAAAACCGCTGCAGGCAGCGGCTCGTCACTCACTCCAACCGGCTCGGTTGAACCCCCGCAGGTCATGCCCCGGAGGTGAGGAAGCGATGAGCTCCTGCTTGCAGAGCGGGGATGCTAGCACCTACCTGGGGTCTGCCTCGGCGGCGAGATCACGAAACCGCTCCAGGAGCTCGTCGAGGGAGACGGTGGACTGCTCGCCGCCGCGCTCGCGCACCGCGAGCGCGGCCTCTGATTCCCGGTCGCCGTAGACGACCACGAAGGGCACCTTCTCCACCTCCGCGTCGCGGATCCGCTTGCCGAGCGTGTCGTCCCGGTCGTCGACCTCGACGCGATAGCCCTCCGCGCCCAGACGGGCACGGAGATGCTGGGCGGCGTCGCGGTGATCCTCGCCCACGGGGACGATGCGTGCCTGGACCGGGGCGAGCCAGAACGGGAACGCGCCGCCGTAGTGCTCGACGAGGATCCCGATGAAGCGCTCGAGCGAGCCGAGGAGCGCACGGTGGATCACGACCGGCGTGTGCTCGCGATTATCCGCGCCCATGTACGAAAGGCCGAACTGCAGCGGCATCTGGTAGTCGAGCTGGATCGTCCCCATCTGCCAGCTGCGGCCGAGGACGTCGGTCATGTGCAGGTCGATCTTCGGCCCGTAGAACGTGCCCTCGCCGGGCGAGACGACGTACTCGAGGCCGTGCCGCTGGAGCGCCGCCTCGAGTGCACCTTCGGCGCGATCCCACTGCTCGTCGGTGCCGAGGCGGTTCTCGGGGCGGGTGGAGAGCTCGGCGCGCGGCGTCACATCGAACCGCTCGTAGAGGTAGTTGACGAAGTCGATCATCCCGTCGATCTCGCCCTGGATCTGATCCTCGGAGACGAACACGTGCGCGTCGTCCTGGGTGATGTGCTTCACGCGGAGGAGCCCGTGCAACGTGCCACCGCGCTCGTCGCGGTGGAGCGTGGACGACTCCGCGTAGCGGATCGGCAGGTCGCGGTAGCTGCGGAGCTGCGAGCCGAAGAGGAGCATGTGCCCAGGGCAGTTCATGGGCTTCAGCGCGAGCGGCTCCTCGCCCTCGTGCGGCTGGACGAAGAACATGTTCTCGCGGTAGTTCTCGTAATGGCCCGAGGTGATGTACGTCTGGACGTCGTAGAGCAGCGGCGTCTTCACCTCGAGGTAGCCCCGCCGGCGGTTCTCGCGGCGCCGCATGTCCTCGAGGCTGTTCCACAGCACCATCCCCTTCGGGTGCCAGAACGGCGACCCCGGCGAGTGGTCGGAGAGGTGGAACAGGTCGAGCTGCGTCCCGAGCCGACGATGGTCGCGCGCACGCGCCTCCTCGATGCGCTCGAGGTGCGCGTCGAGGTCGGCCTGCGAGTAGAACGCAGTTCCGTAGATCCGCGTCAGCTGCGTGTTGTGCTCGTCGCCGCGCCAGTAGGCGCCCGCGAGGCTCGTGAGCTTCACCGCCTTGATCGGCACCGCGTTCTGCAGGTGCGGCCCGCGGCAGAGATCGGTGAAGTCGCCCTGCGTGTAGAGCGAGATGTCGCCCTCGGCGTCGCGCGCGAGCTCGGCCTTGTACGGCTGTCCCTCGGCCTCGAAGCGAGCGATTGCGTCGCCGCGGGCGACCTCCTCGCGGTCCCACACGCGACCCTCGGCGATCTCGCGCCTGATCTCCTCCTCGATGGCTTCGAGATCGCTCTCGGAGATCGGCTCGGGGAACTCGAAGTCGTAGTAGAAGCCGTCGGCGATCGGCGGGCCGATCGCGATCTTCACGCCGGGGTGCAGCCGCATGACAGCCTCCGCGAGCAGGTGGGCGGTCGAGTGGCGTAGGACGTAGAGCGCATCCGGATCCTCGGTGTCGCGCGTCGTCAGGAACTGGACCTTCTCGCCGTCGGCGAGCGGAAGGCGGAGGTCGCGGGTCGATCCGTCCACCCGGGCCAGCACCGCCTGCTCCGCGAGCTTCGGCCCGATCGCGCGAGCAGCCTCGAGCCCGGTCGCGCCCTCGGGCAGCTCGAGCTCGGAGGAGTCGGGAAGGACGATCTTCATCGCGGCGGAGAATATGGCGCGAGCTTGCGCTGGAGGACTACGACCGCGATGTGTCCCGGAGCATCACGCCGGCAGCCTAGCCGCGACGGTCGGAGCTCGGGGGATACTTCGGAGCTGATGCGTACCCGCACGTGGGTGGCCGTCGCCGTTGCGCCCCTTCTCCTGTTGGTCGTCCTCCTCGCGCGCC
Organism: Actinomycetota bacterium; assembly: GCA_046731795.1. Lineage (GTDB taxonomy): Bacteria > Actinomycetota > Thermoleophilia > Gaiellales > Gaiellaceae > GMQP-bins7. The sequence goes on from JBKPLV010000283.1 coordinate 2,524, forward strand.
CGAAGATCGACGAGTCGTGGGAGAACCACCCCGCACACTTCTGGCTCGTGCTCGGCGCAGCCATCGCCGCGACCGCGCTCGGGTTCAGCGTGACGACAGCCGCGCGCCGGCGGCGGGACGCGCGCCTAGCGCTGATCTCGCTCGCGTTCGTCGCGAGCGCCGCGTTCCTCGGGCTGCACGCGCTCGCGACGCCGGGCGTTCTCCTCGGCCCCAACGCGGGGTTCGAGCTGGCGACGCCGTTCGGGCTCCTGCTCGCTGCGATCTTCGCCGCGGCTGCATCACTCGAGCTGAAGCCGGCTCAGGCGGAAACCGTGGTCCGCTGGACGCCGGGGCTCCTGGGCGTCGTCGCAGTGCTGGCGGGCGCTTGGGCGATCGTCTCGCTCGCGGAGCTCCCGCCGCTCGACGACCC
>JBKPLV010000284.1:0-3207 GCA_046731795.1 Actinomycetota bacterium
GCTGACGGAATTCTTCAACCCGGCGGTGAAGAAGATCTGGTCGCTGGACGGGAGCGCGCAGCACGTAGGCGGCCCAATTCTCACGCCGGACCTGAACGCCGTCGACGGCACGCTCACCCCGAACCCCGAGACGAAGTACGCGCTCGCCGTGAACGGCGTCAGGCTGCAGGCGCCGATCGTCCTGCGCCGGAAGGACGACGTGGTCTATCGCATCGACGGCCGCCCCTTGAAGCTGCAGGACGCCCTCGTGGGCATGCAGACCGATGGCTGGATGGTTGGTACGACGGATGAGCCGGACATCGCTCGCGCCGCATATACGCGGTACGACGTGTCGAAGGACGAGCCCGGATTCGCGAAGATCATCCTTTCGCGTACCGACTGGTGCCCGAAGCGCGGGTCGCGTCAGACTGCCCACGTCACGGTGCGCATCGGTCCGGTCGGAATCGGGCCGGACAAGCAGCCGCGCATCGAGCGCGTCACCGAGACGCGGCACTTCGCGGTTCCTGACTGCAAGGCGGAAGGCACAACGCTTACTCCCCCGAACGTCCCCTGGCGGATGGAGTTCGACGTGTCGCCGACGTTCGTGCCGAAAGACATCGACCCGTCGAGCAGCGAGACCCGGCATCTCGGCGCCGTGATCAAGCAGGCCGGATTCCAGCCGCTCTTCGGCTAGCGCGACGCGGCCACGAGGTAGGTGAAGCGCCACCGCAGTGCCAGGCGCGCCAGCGGGCGGCTGCGCTCGAGCACCTTCGCAGCGGCGAGCAGCGGACGCGGCAGCGAGACGGTCTGCGGGACGAGGAACGGCCTCAGCACGACCTTGCTCAACCCCGCCGCGTGCAAGTCGGTCAACACGTCGTCGACGCGGTACTGCCGCGGGTTCAGGTCGAAGACGAGCTTCTTCTCCGTGAACACGGCGACGTGCGCGAAGAACGACGCGCGGTCGCGCGTGTAGTAGATCGCGCGGAAGACAGTCGTCGCCGCGACCGGCTCGGAAGGCACGTACTCGTTGAGGTCGCCGAGCTCGACGACGGCGCGCTCGCCGAGTCGGCGGCCCGCCGCGTCGACCATCTCCGGCGTCGCGTCCACTCCGCGATAGCGGAGCCCGCGAGCGAGGAGCGCCTCGCCGAGGCCGCCGTCGCCGCAGGCGAGGTCGAGCACGGTGTCGCCGTGGCCCAGCCTGGGCCCGAGCGACTCGATCAGCTCCGCCCGGTGCGCGAGATAGGCACCGACGTCGGCATAAGCCGCGGCTGTCCAGCCCTCCGCCTGCCGCGCGTACTGGTCCTGCTTCGAAGTCACAGCGCGAGCAGGCGCTCGGGATGCTTCCGGACGAACCGCGCCATGCCGCGCGCGTGCCAGAGCGTGTGCCGGGAGAGGAAGCGCTCGTCGATCACCGCGGCGTACGCGTGCGTAACGACGGCGTCCGGCACGTACCAGCGCTCCCAGCCCGCCTGCGCGGCGCGGTAGCAGAGGTCGATGTCCTCGCAGTAGTGCCGGAAGCCAGCGTCCCAGCCGCCGATCTCCTCGAGCATCGTGCGCCGCATGAGGAGGAAGGCGCCGAGCATCCAGTCGGCCTGAACGGGCACCTCAGGTCGCTCGTCGAGCGCGTAGTGCTCGCGCTGGGTCTCGTAGGGAGGCCGGAAGCGGCGGAGTGGCGTGCGGCGGACGAGCGTGCCGCGGACGGTTGGGAAACGCCGGCGCGAGGGCTGCCAGCTTCCGTCCGGCCAGCGCATCCGGGGCCCGGCGATACCGCTGCGCGATCGGACGTCGGCGAAAGCGACGAGCGCCGAAACGGCACCGGGGTCGGCGATCGCATCCGGATTGACGTTCAGCACGTACTCGCCCGTCGTCGCGGCGGTGCCGAGGTTGACGTTGGCGGCGAGCGTCAGCGGACGCGGGTTCTCGAGGAGGCGGACGCCGTCCGGCACGTCGCTCGCCGACCCGGGCACGTTGGCGATGACCACGACCTCGTCGACCTGCGGAAGGAGCACCGGGAGGGACTTCGCGAGCTCGGCGGCGTGCCCGTGCGAGACCACGACGGCGGAGACCTTCACGTCCCGAGTATCTCCCCGTAGACGGTGAGCGTCCGCTCGGCGGCCGTGCGCCAGCTGAAGCCGCGCGCGCGCCCGAGCCCGGCCGCGACCAGTCGCTCGCGCTCGGAGACGGCCGTCCGGATCCCGTCCACGAGATCGCCGTCGGAGTCGACCACGACGGCCGCATCGCCGACAACCTCGCGGAGGGCCGGCTCGTCGACGGCCACGACCGGTGTCCCGGACGCCATCGCCTCGACGACGGGCAGCCCGAACCCTTCATAGCTGCTCGCCTGTACGAGACAGGCCGCCCCGCGGTACAGCTCGGCGAGCCGCTCGGTCTCCACGTATCCCTCCAGACGCGCGCCACCCACGCGAAGCTCGGCTGCAACTGCCGGATCCTTCTCGGGGCCGACGACGACCAGCGGGAGGCCGACCGCGCGTGCGGCGGCGAGCGCGGCGAGCTGGTTCTTCCGGCGCTGGATCGCGCCCACCGAGAGGACGTAGTCGTGGGCACCTGAACCGGGCGAGAAGATCGGATCGACGCCGTTCGGCGTCACGACGATCCGCTGCGGATCCGCGCCGTACAGCTCCACGAGGTCGCGTTTCGTCCGCTCCGAGACCGTGAGCACGCGCGCGGCACGCCGGACTGCGCGCGGCACGACGAGGCGAAACGTCGTCCGGTCCTTCCAGCTCATGACCCCCGGATCACGGGCGAACGACACGTCGTGGATCGTGACGACGCAGGGGCACGGCGCACGCATGGGGAGCGCGTGCTGCGTGTGGCAGAGACTCGCGCCGAGGCGTCGCAGCGCGCGCGGGAGCGACCAGGCCATGCGCAGCTCCTGGACGCGCCCCGGCAAGTCGAACGGCTCGACGCCATCGGGAACGAGCTCGGGATGGCGCGTGACGGCGACGAGCCGAACGCCGGCGCCGGACGCAAGCGGGCCGAGCTCGCGAAGGAGGTTCAGCGCGTAGGTCTCGTCGCCGGTTCGCCGACGGCCGAGGACGTCGGCATCGAAGACGACGACCTTCACGCCAGCTCCCGCCACAGCTCGACGACGGCGTCGGCTGCGCGCTCCCACGTGTGCTCCTGCGCCCGCGCCAAGCCGGCGGGCACGAGCTCCTCGCGACGCGAGTTCGCCTCGGCGATGCCTGCGGCGATGGAGGCGACGTCGAC
>JBKPLV010000285.1:0-11627 GCA_046731795.1 Actinomycetota bacterium
GGTGGGCAGGCGCGCACCCTGCGCGGCCGCGTACGCACGGGCCTCGTCGAGCGTGACCCCGGTCAGAGGCGTGCCGTCATCGCCGACGACCTCGCGGATCCCGATGGCGAATCGCCTTGCCGGCGCGGACCGCTCGACCTCCACGACGTCGTGCAGGCGCGGTGGCAGCGGCTTCCACTCCTCGACGTAGGGGGCCTCGCCGTAGGTTCCGGTCTCCCTCCGTCTGAACCGCGCGACGAGCGGCCGAGGCGGCGGGCCTTCCGCCATGCCCTCGGGGACGGCCGAGGCACTCGCGCGTGGAGGCGCGATGCGTCGCAGCGGACGAGCGGGAAACGCCGCGGAGCCACCGCCGAACACGCGAACGCCGTCCGGAGACACGGCAGCCAGCCCGCGCGCCGGGAGCGTGAGCGAGACGCTGTGATCCGCGAGCTCCAGCTCGCCCTCGAACCGGGCGTCGGACAGGTTCGCGAGGGCCCACAGCTCGTCGCCGTCGAGCGCCCAGTTCGACCCGACGATGCTGCCATCGTCGCTCCGTGCTGCAAGCGGCGTCCACTCACCCTGGGTCAGAAGAGAGGTATACCGACGTTGCTCGACGACCATGTCCCGCAGGACTGCCTGGTCGCGCTCGTTCCAGCCGACCCACGAGCCGAAGACGTTCTCCCACACGAGGACGCCGACCCCGTTCAGCCAGGCGCTTCGGAGCTCCTCCGAATGGTCCCGGTGCCAGCGCCGAGTGTGGTGGAGCATGTGCCGCTGCTCGAACCAGCGGGCGCGAATCACACCGGGAACCGCGCTGTCCGCGAACCATTGCGCCCACGACAGGTGGTGGTCGCGGATCCGCTCGAGCGGCAGGCTCGACTCGCCTTCGAATGCCGTGTCCGGAAGCGCCGAGATGAGCTCGGGGAGCGCCGTCCGCAACGTGTCCAGGAAGACCCCGTCGGCCCCGAGCTCGCGAACGAGCGCAGCGACAGCCGTCGCATCGTCGACCGGCTCGCGCCGCGTGCCCACATCCCAAGGGTTGTAGTCGACGAAGACGCGGACGCCTCTCGTCCTGATGTGCGAGACGAGCTCGCGGATCCCCGGAACGTCGCGGTAGAAGTCGAACTGGTTGCGCTCGTCGATGCCGAGAACGGGGTAGGCATGCCAGAGGACGACGCCGTCGAAGCCCCCGAACCGTCGGTCGGCGTCGTCGAGCATGCGTTCGGGCGTGAACCGCATCGCCTCGTGGTCGTACAAGAGCTCGTCCCAGAGCCAGAGCAGCCCAACCGAGAAGCAGGCTTGCGTCCACGCCAGCGCTGGTCGGTTGTAGGTGCCGCCGTCGCACGACACGCGCGCCCGCGCCTCGTCTCGCCAGCGGCGGAGCAAGCTGCGCCAGCCGGGCCAGTCCGCCGGATCGTCCGGCGCCGCGATGATCTTGGCGGCATCGAGCTCGTCGAGAGGGCCGCTCGTCGGAACGTGTGTCGGGAGGTCGAGCGGTCGCGGAACGAGCGGGTCGAACGTCATGCCACCGCGCGCGTTCGGCGCACGAGCTCCTCCAGCCCGATCGCGTCGAAGGAGGGAAGCGACGACGAGAACCGGCCTCGAAGCGGCGCCGACCACCGATCATCGATCGGGGCGAGCGCACCGAGGATGGAGCCGACCGCCGCACCATTCGTATCGGTGTCCCATCCACCCTGGACAACGGCTCCGATCGCCGCGCCGAAGTCGGACTCGAACCGGTAGAGGGCGGCGGCGACGAGGGCGGTGTTGTTCACGGCGTGCACCCAGTGGTAGTCGCCGAAGCGTTCGTACAAGTCGTCGACGATCGACTCCCAGTCGCCGTCGGCAGCCCGCGAAGTCCGGATCGCTTCGGCGAGCCTGCTCTGGGAGGGGATGACGGACAGGCCGACGTCGGCGCACTCCGCAGCGCTCGTCGCGCCGAGTGAGGCAGCGTGCGCCGCCGCCATGAACATCGCCGCATAGATCCCGTTGGCGGTGTGGCTGACGCGGGCGTCCTCCCACGCCATGCGCGCCGCCCGGAGCGGGTCTCCCGCGGCTGCCCAGCCGTAGACGTCGACACGAAGTCGTGCTCCGATCCATTCACGAAAGGGATTCCGCCTCGTCGCCGTGCTCGGCGGGAGGTAGCCCTCCAGCAGGTTTCGCAGGGCCACCCGTTCCGCCGTGAAGATCCGCCCGGCCGGCAGGAAGTCGAGCCACGCGCGCGCGACGTCAGAGGCGTCGAAGTCGCTCCCGTACTGTTCGAGCACGACGACTGCGAGCATCGTGAAGTTCAGGTCGTCGTCCTCGGGGATGCCGTCGATGTTCTCCGCGAGGCTCGTGCCGCGGCTGGCTCGATTCCACGGGTAGCGCTCGGTCACGTCGGGACCGAGGCCGACGGCCGTGAACCAGCCCTGGACCGGCCAGTTCCCCGTCCCCTGTGCGATCGCACGGATGCCCTCGCGCGGGATGCCTTCGACGGGCTTGCCGAGGACACAGCCGGCGGCCCGGCCGAGCCAGGCGCCGGCGATGCGCTGCGGATCGATCTGCCGCGGCTCGGCGGGATCTGCCGCCCCGATGATCTCTTCGAACCCGGTGGGTTCCTTGTCGGCGAGGGGGGACGGGATCTCGTCGATGGCATCGAGTAGCTCGAGAGCCAGCGCGCGAAGCTCTCCGGACGCAGGCTCGTCGGACGCTCCTCGAGGTGGCGCCGGCATGCCTCCCGCGTCGAACCAGCGAGCCGCGATCTGTTCGACGTCCTTGCCTTCCTCCTTTGCCTGCCGGAGCTCGTGGCCCACGAGGTCCTCCGGCTGGACCCACGTCACTCTCAAGCAGGAACCTCGCCTGCGCTGAGCTCGGCCAGCGCCCGCGCGCGGTCTTCGTGGCGCACCGCATCCTTGGCGAAGATCTCCGATGCGACCACGGCCATCCGACGGCCTGCGTCCTCCACGTCGATCCGGCTCGCCGTAGAGATCTCCTCGGTCCAGTCGGAGCGAACGGTCCCGGAACCTCCGAGAGCGCCGGCGAGCGCGCCGCCCATGGACGCGATGGAGTCCGAGTCGCGCCCGTAGTTGACGCCGCCCAGCACGGTCTCCGCGAAGTCGCCACCCGTCGCCACGAGGAGGCCGAGCGCGACGGGCAACTCCTCGATCGAGTGCAGGCGGCTGGGCGTCCGGGCGTTCAGGGCGGGTTGCGCGTAGACCGGTCCGACGAGGTCGAATGGCTCGAACGCGGCTCGAAGTGCCTCCAGGCCGCCGGATCTCCAGCCGTCGCGGCTCGAGGCTCGCTCGGCCACGGCCTCGATGGCCCCCCGCGTGCCGTCCTTCGCCAGCTGGAGCGCGATCGCCACGACGCTGTCCGTCGTCGCGTCCGGCCGAAGCGCCTCCGCGACGCACGCGGCCATCACCGCTGCCGCCTCGCGCCCGTAGCTCGACTGGTGCGCACCCGTCAGCTCCAGGGCCTCGCGGTAGGCGCCGTGCGGCTCGCCTGCGTTGGCGATCCCGACCGGCGCAATGTACATCGCCGCCCCGCAGTTCACGATGTTCCCGACTCCGGCCTCACGCGGGTCCGCGTGTCCGTACCGCAGCTTGAGGACGAGCCACTTCTCCGCCAGGAAGAGACGGTGGTAGAGGAGGTCCTGGCGCCCGAGCTCGGGAATCCACGTTCGCTCGTCGACGATCTGCGGAAGCATGAGCTCGTCGACGTCGTACGCGTCGAGATGGTCTCGCTTGACGTCGTACGCGTGCACGAGCACGCGCGTCATGAGTGTGTCGTCGGTGACGTGGCCGTCGCCCTTGTGGAAGGGGGAGAAGGGCTTCTCGATGCCCCGTTCCCGTCGGATGGACGGAACGACCCCCTCGACCCAGCCTCCGTAGTGCGACCGGATCTCCTCCGATTCCCAGCCCTCGGTTGCGCCCCCGAGCGCATCCCCCACCGCCGCGCCGGCCAGGCAGCCGACGGAGCGGTCGCTGAGCAGATTTCCGGTCACCTCGTTCTCCTTGGAGCGAGTCCGGGCCGGCAGAGCTCCTGCCGGCCCGGACGAATCTTCCCTACCCGCGAACCCGTGTCCAGCCCGACCCGAGCTGCTGGCCGAGCTCCGCGAGGCTGATCTTGTCCGCGAGATACAGCCGGAACGCCGGCTGCCCGACCTCCGACTTCCACTGCGGGTACTTGATCAGCGACGTCCAGTTCGCCTTCTTGAGGTACGGAACGGCCGAGATCGCGTTCTTCCAGCTGCCCTTGTACTTCGTCGACTTGAGGACGATGGAACCGGCCGCCGGGCTCGTCGGGATCAGCCAGTCGCCGGCCGCCAGCTTGGCCATGTTCTGCGTGTTCAGTGCGTAGGCGATGAACTGCATCGCTTCCTTCTTGTGGTCTGACTCCTGGGAGATCGAGTACGTCTGAGGGTTAGCGACCTGATCCTGGGACTTGCCCTTGAGCGGCGGGAACATCGCCCAGTTGAAGCCCTTCGGGCTCTGCTCGATCATGCCCTGGGCCTGGAAGTTGCCCTGCACCGTCATCGCGCACTTGCCGGCGAAGAAGGCGGGAAGCACTGCGCTTCCACTCAGGCCGACTCCCGCCGGGTCGAGCGACTTGTCGACGTAGATCATGTCGTGGATCGTCTTCGGCACCTGCTGCTCGGCCGCTCCCCACTTGAAGGCCCAGCGTCCGTTTTGCAGGTACATGTACTGCGCGCCCCAGTTGAGGCCGGTCGTCTGGAACGCGGCGACCGGCGAGCGCAGACCGAAGCACACGCCGTAGTTGCCTCCCGTCGTGAGCCTTTTGGCCGCGGCGCGGAACTGTGCCCACGTCCAGGGCTTCGCGACCGTGGGTGCCTTGATGCCGCGCTGCTTGAGGATGCTCATGTTCGCGAAGACGTTGTAGGTCTGGGTCATGATCGGGACGCCTGCGATCTTGTGTGAGAAGTTCACGGTGTCCCAGATGCTCTTGGGGATCGACTGCTTGAGGCTCTTGGGGACGAGCGGCGTGAGGTTCGCCAGGAACCCCGCCTGAGCGAAGCCGGCGATGTCGGCGGCTTCGTCGTGCACGATGTCCGCCTGCGAGCCGCCGACGAAGCTCGTCAGGAGCTTGTCGTGAACGGAGTTCACGTCCACCGGGACGATCTGCACCTGGATGTTCTTGTGACTCTTGTTCCAGGAGTCGACGATCGCTTTGGTCGCTGCCACCGTCGCCGGCTGCCAGACGTAGGTCGCGAAGGTCAGGTTGACCGTGCTCTGCTCGGGGCGCGCCTGTCCCCCCGAGACGAAGAGTGCCGCACAGAGCACGGCTGCCGTGCCGAGGCCGAGGAGTCTCCTCATGGAGTCCCCTCCTTTCTTGGTTCGAAGGGATGCCTGCCCATCGCTAGCCCTTCACCGCGCCCGAGAGCAGTCCGCGGGTGAGCCAGCGTTGAATGACGACGAAGAGGAGCAGGCTCGGGAGCGTGGCGAGCAACGCGGCCGCTGCCAGCGGCCCGAGCCGGACGATGCCCTCGACGCCCACGAACTGGGCGAGCCTGAGCGACAACGTCGTCAGGTCCGGCGTCGACAGCAGGACGAGGGCGAAGAAGAACTCGTTCCAGGCGGTGATGAACGCGAAGAGGGAGGTGACGATGATGCCGGGCATGAGCAGCGGTGCGATCACCGTCCGCAGCACGTACAGACGGCTTCCACCGTCGACCATCGCCGCTTCCTCGAGGTCGGGAGGGATTCCGCGGACGTAGCTCTGGAGCATCCAGAGGACGAAGGGGAGCGTCCAGACGACGTACACGAGGACGAGACCCACGTGCGAATCGGTCAGGTGCAGCTGCCGAAGCACGAGGAACAGCGGGATGATGATCAGGATCAGCGGGAACAGCTGGCTGAGCAGGATCCAGCCGAGCCCCGCGCTCGCGAGAATCCCTCGCTGCCGTGCGAGCACGTAGGCCGCGGGCAGGCCGACGAGGGTCACGAGAAGCGCGGTGGCGGTCGCCACCTTGAAGCTGTTCCACGCGCTGTGCGTGATGGTGTGATCCGAGAGGACTTCTCGGAAGTTGGCGAACGTCGCGTCCGCCGGGACGAGGTGCGGATGCAGCTCCACGAGCTCGCGCGGCCCCTTCAGCGAGACCGAGAGCAGCCACAGGAGCGGGAAGCCGAGGAAGAAGACGTACATCGCCAGCGCGAGGTACTGGAATCCGATCGTCCTCCGCTGGCGGGGCGAGACGATCACCTCGAAGCCTCCCTGAGCCGCCCCCACAGGTAGAAGGAGAGGATGACGGCGATGACGAGCACCATCGCGTCACCGAGCGCCGAGGCGTAGCCGAACTCCCCGTACTTGAACGCCTCGTTGTACGCGAACAGCGCCGGGAGCTCGGTCTCGTGGCCGGGGCCGCCCTGGGTGAGGACGTAGGCGATGCCGAACGAGTTGAAGTTCCAGATGAAGTCGAGCGTCGTGATCGCCACGATCACGGGGCGCAGCTGCGGCAGGGTGATCGTCCGGAACCTCCGCAGCGTCGTCGCTCCGTCGACGGCCGCGGCCTCGTAGAGGTCCTCGCGAATCGTCTGGACTCCGGCGAGCAGGGCGATCGTGGTCTGCGGCATCCCCGCCCAGACCCCGACGAGGATCACGGCGGGAAGCGCCCAGGTGTAGCTCGAGAGCCAGTCGATGTCGCTCCCGGGCAGGTGGAGGCGGAAGAGGACCTCGTTCAGCAGTCCGGCCTGAGGCTGGTAGACGAGTTTCCAGAGGATTCCGACGATCACGGGCGGCATCGCCCACGGGACGAGGACGAGCGAGCGCGCGAGCCAGCGTCCGTGCAGCGGCTGGCTGAGCAGGAGCGCGAGGCCGAGGGCGAGCCAGAACTGCAGGAAGGTCACCGTGCCGGCCCAGATCAGGCCCGTCTTGAACGCGTTGGTGAACAGGTCGTCGTGGAGGAGCTCGCGGAAGTTGTCGATCCCGACGAAGCTCGTGTCGACGTTCAGGCCGGCCCGCGCATCGGTGAACCCGAGGTAGATGCCGCGTAGCAGCGGGACGACGCTGAGGACGAGGATCGGCAGCATCGCCGGGATGAAGAAGAGAATGGCCTCGGTCGGAGAGAGAGCGATCCCGGCGTGCGAGCGGCCGCCGCGACGTACGCGCCGATCCTCGATGACGGTCACGCGGACTCTCCGCAGGACGTGCGGACGACGAGCCGGGGCTCGACCGTGACCGTCCGAGGGCGGCGACCGGGTCTCTCGATACGGGCGAGCAGGAGCTCGGCGGCGATCTGCGCGCGCTCGGACGATCCGAGCTCGACCGACGTGAGCGGCGGCCAGGTCACCTCGGCGAGGGGCGTGTTGTCCATCCCCACGAGCGCGATGTCCTCGGGTACGCGGAGTGACGCCGCGCGCACGGCTGCGAGCGCGCCGAGTGCCAGAAGGTCGTTCGCGCAGACGATTCCGTCCGGACGGCCGCGCTCGAGGAGGCGCTCGGCGGCGCGTCTCCCCGGCTCCAGCATGAAATCCTCGGCCACCTCGAGAAGGTCGTCGTCCCGCTCCAGCCCGGCGGCGCGCAACCCGTCGAGATATCCGAGCCGGCGCGCCTTCCCCGGCGTGGACTTCTCCGGGCCGTTGATGAACGCGACCCGCTCCCTGCCGAGACGCTGCAGGTGCCGCACCGCCTCGGCCGCTCCTCGACGGGAGTTGGCGCGCACCGTGTCGACGGCCGCGCCCTTGGTCGGGCTCCCGATGACGGCGACGGGAACGGCGGCGTTCGCGACCGCTCTCGCATGCGCGTCCGTGAAGTGCAGGGAGCAGAGGATCAGCCCGTCGACGAAGCGGCGCTTGAGGTCGGCGAGGAGCGCGAGCTCGTCGGCCCGGTCGTCGCCGGTCGAGTGCAGCATGAGCCGCATCCCGTTCGCCGAGACCACCTGCTGGATCGCGCTCACCATCGTCGTGTAGACGGGGTTCGCGACGTCGGGCATCGCGAAGGCGATCTGGCCCGTGCGCCGCGAGCGAAGGCTACGAGCGGCGGCGTTCGGGACGTAGCCGACCGTCTCGGCGGCGGCGGTGACCCGTGCGAGCGTCTCGGGCCTCGTGCGAACGCCGTTCAGCGCACGCGAGGCCGAGGCGATCGACACGTCGGCGAGCTCGGCGACCGTCGTGAGGGTTGGGGTGTCTGAGCTCCGCTGCTGCACCGGCGAACGGACAACGATTACTGAGAACGTTTACAGCGCGCCGATCGTCTCATATGATCCCGCTCGCGGTCAAGCACGAGATCGACTCGAGGAGCGCGTCGCGATGGCTGAGATCAGGCTCGAGCGTGTGACGAAGGAGTACGCCGGAGGCGTGAAGGCGGTCGACGCGGTCGATCTGACGGTCGCCAGCGGCGAGTTCATGGTCCTCGTCGGCCCGTCGGGTTGCGGTAAGTCGACGCTGCTCCGGATGATCGCCGGCCTCGAGATCATCACGGACGGCCACGCGTACATCGGCGAGCGCGACGTCACGAATCTCTCGCCGCGCGACCGTGACGTGGCCATGGTCTTCCAGAACTACGCGCTCTACCCGCACATGTCGGTCGAGAAGAACCTCGCGTACGGGCTCAAGGCTCGGCGCACGCCCAAGTCCGAGATCGAGCGGCGCGTCCGCGAGGTCGCGCAGATGCTCGGGCTCGAGGAGCTCCTCGAGCGGCGCCCGGCCGCGCTTTCAGGTGGCCAGCGCCAGCGGGTCGCGATGGGTCGCGCGATCGTCCGTGAGCCACACGCGTTCCTCATGGACGAACCGCTGTCGAACCTCGATGCGAAGCTCCGCGTCGACATGCGGGCGCAGCTCGCCCGGCTCCATGCTCGACTCGGTGTCACGACGGTCTACGTGACGCACGATCAGGTCGAGGCGATGACGCTGGGGCAACGCGTGGCGGTGCTGCGCGACGGCAGGCTCCAGCAGGTCGACACTCCGCAGACGCTCTACCGAAAGCCCGCGAACCTCTTCGTCGCCTCTTTCATCGGCTCGCCCTCGATGAACCTCGTCGAAGCCGACGTCGTCGACGGCGAGGTGCGTTTCGCCGGGATTCGCGTACCTCTGCCGAACGGGTCGCGGCCCCGCGCCGCGGGTCGCGTCGTTCTGGGGATTCGGCCGCAGGACATCTCCGATGCGGCGCACGCCGATCCGGCACTGCCGACGATCGCCGCAGAAGCTGCGGTCGTCGAGGACCTCGGGTCGTCGACGCACGTCATCTTCCCGATCGACGCCCCACGCGTCGACGCCGCCGACGTCCGCGCCGCGGTCGACGAGGGTGACAGCGCGGTGCTGCTCGCGACGGACAGCCGAGCTCTGTTCACCGCCGAGGTAGCCGAGGGCACTCAGGCACGTGTCGGAAAGCCGATTGTGCTGGCGGTGGACCCGACACGCTTCCATTACTTCGACCCGGCAACGGGCGAGGCGCTCCGCTAACGAGGTGGGCGCGTGATCGCCCCCTCCGAGGCCGACGACACGAGCGCCGCGTACTTCGCGAAGACCCCTTCCGCGTAGCTGGGGTCGGGCGGCGTCCAGTGCGCGAGCCGTGCGGAGAGCTCGTCGTCCGAGAGCTCGACCCTGAGCTCGCGTGCCTCGACGTCGACGACGACCGTGTCGCCTTCCTGGAGCGCGGCGATGGGACCGCCGCGGAACGCCTCGGGGGCGACGTGGCCGACCATGAAGCCGTGCGTCGCGCCCGAGAAGCGGCCGTCGGTCACGAGCGCGACGGAGTCCCCGAGACCCTCGCCGATGATCGCCCCGGTGACCTGCAGCATCTCGGGCATCCCGGGCGCGCCCGCGGGCCCCTCGTAACGGATGACGACCACGTCGCCCGGGACGATGCGCTTCTCCTTCACGGCCGCGAATGCGTCCTGCTCGTTGTCGAACACCCGCGCCGGGCCGCGGTGCAGCTTGCGGTCGACGGTCAGTTTCACGACGCAGCCGTCCGGGGCGAGGTTGCCCCTGAGGATGCGCAGGCTGCCGCTCGGCTTGATGGGGCTTTCGATCGGGAAGACGACGTCCTGGCCCTCGCGCTCGACGACCGCGGTCGCGATCTCCCCGAGCGAGCGGCCGTCGACGGTCGGCGCGTCGCCGTGGACGAGCCCCTGCTTGGCGAGCTCGCGCGCGACCAGTGCGACGCCACCGGCGCGGTAGACGTCGGTCGCGTGGTAGCGGCCCCACGGCTTCATGTCCGCGAGCACCGGCGTCTTCTCCGCGACGCGGTCGAAGTCGTCGATCGTGAAGGGGATCCCGAACTCGTGCGCGATCGCGAGCAGGTGGAGGACGCCGTTCGTCGAGCCGCCCGTCGCGACCACGGACGCCGCGGCGTTCTCGAGCGCCTCCCGGGTCACGATCTGCGAAGGACGGATGTCGCGCCGGACGAGGTCCATGACGAGCCGACCCGCCTCGAACGCCGCCTCCGGCTTCTTCTGCGAGAGCGCGGGAATCCCGTTGAGGCCGGCCGGGCTCAGACCCAGGAACTCGAGGATCGTGGACATCGTGTTCGCGGTGAACTGGCCGCCGCATGCGCCGGCGCCCGGGCAGGCGACAGACTCGAGATCGTGGAGGTCGGACGCCGAGATCTTCCCCGCGGCGTGGCTTCCGATCGCCTCGTAGACGTCGGCGACCGTCACGTCCCGTTCGCGGAAGACGCCGGGCGCGATCGAACCGGTGTAGAGGACGAGCCCCGGGATGTCGAGTCGCCCGAGCGCCATCACCGCTGCGGGGTTCGTCTTGTCGCAGGCGACGAGACACACGAGCCCGTCGAAGAGGTGTCCGCGCGCGACAAGCTCCATCGAGTCGGCGATCACCTCGCGTGAGACGAGCGACGCGCGCATGCCTTCCGTGCCCATCGAGACGCCGTCGGAGACCGCGATCGTGTTGAACTCCATGGGCGTGCCGCCCGCCTCCCGGATGCCGCGCTTGACGTCCTGGGCGAGCTCGCGCTGGTTGAGGTTGCACGGCATCGTCTCGATCCAGGTCGTGGCGACGCCGATGATCGGCTTGGCCAGGTCGTCGTCGGTGAAGCCCGTTCCCTTGAGCATGGCCCGCGCTCCGGCGCGGTCGGGGCCGTCGGTGAGCGCGCTCGAGTGGCGCTTCGCGGGGTCGGATTCGCGGCTGTACGGATTGGTGCTCACAGGACATGCGCTCCTCTCGGCGAGACGGACAGGGTCAGGACGGAGACGTGGGGGAAGCGGTCGGCGAGCTCGGCTGCGCACGCGACGGCGACGTCGCGTGCGGCCCAGACGACGACCGTCGGGCCCGAGCCGGAGATGGTCGAGCCGAGGGCGCCCGCGGGCGGCTGCTGCCGGACTGACGCGAGCAGCGGCGCGCCGTCGACGCGGTACGGCTCGTGCAGGCGGTCCGCGAGGGCCTCCGAGAAGAGCTCGGCGGAGCCCGAGGCGAGTGCGGCGCCGAGGAGGGCTGCGCGACCGGCGGTGAAGGCTGCGTCGGCGTGCGCGATCTCAGCCGGGAGCGCGGCGCGTGCGGCCGCGGTCGAGACGGTCGTCTCGGGGACGAGCGCGATCGGGACGGCCGGGGTGTCCTCTGCGATGCGGGCGATCCTCGCGCCCCAGGTCAGGCACACGCCGCCGGCGAGCGCCGCGGCCAAGTTGTCGGGGTGGCCTTCGAGCGACACGCCCTCCGCCAGCAGCTCCTCGGGCGTCAGGTCGAGACCCGCGACGGCCG
>JBKPLV010000286.1:0-3748 GCA_046731795.1 Actinomycetota bacterium
GCGGAGGCGTCGCGTTCGCATCCTCGGGCGACGGCGACCACGCCACCCGCTGCGACGCGCGCGTCGCGAAGATCGCAGAGCGGCGTGGAGTCACCGTCGAGCAGCTGGAGGCGACCATCAAGGCCAGGCTGCTGGCCCGGATCGACGCGGCCGAGAAGGCCGGACGCCTCTCGGCTGAGCGCGCCGACGCTCTTCGCGAGCGCGTGTCCGAGGGCAGTCTCTGTGGCGCGGCGGCGAGGGCTCGCGTCGCGTTCGCCGCGCGCGGGATGCTGAGAGCCGCGGCCCACTTCCTCGGACTCGAACGCGCGGAGCTCCGGGCGCAGCTCCCGGGGACCTCCCTCGCGGCACTCGCCGAGCAGCAGGGCAAGAGCGTGTCAGCTCTCGAGGCGGCAATGGCTGCGTCCGTGAAAGCGCGACTGGCCAAGGCCGTGGCAGACGGGAAGATCACGCAGGCGCGTGCCGACGCGGTGCTCGAGAGGCTCGAGCAGGCAGCCCATCGCCTCGCGGCTCACGTCTTTCCCGCGCGCTGACTACTGCCGGCCGGATCGTCGTGCGTCAGTAGTAGTAGCGTCGAGGCCCGATCGCCCGACCCGTCATCCCGAGCAGGGCGAGGATGATGCCGACGACGATGAGGATGATCCCGATGCTCCAGAGGATCCCCAGGCCGAAGATCAGGCCGAGAATGAGGCAGATGACGCCGAGCGTGATCATTTCGCCTGGATACCCCGATTCGGCCGAAGTCATGCCCGGACGTGCTCGCGGACGCACGGGAACGACCGGGAGCTTCTTAGCCAACTCTTAGTCAACTCACAGGCGGCTCTCAGGCTCGTGCGATTGGCTGGAGCCTGCAGTACTCCCTCCGACGACTGCCCTCCATGACGAAGACCCGCGACCGCGGGTCTTCGTTACGAAGTGGTGCTAGACGACCGACTCGGAGACCAGCCCCGCGGCAGCGCGCAGGGCATCCGCCTTGTCGGTGCGCTCCCACGTGAAGTCGCGGTCGTCGCGCCCGAAGTGACCGTAGGCGGCCGTCTTCGCGTAGATCGGCCGCGTGAGGTCGAGATCGCGAAGAATCGCGCCGGGCCGTAGGTCGAAGTGCTCGGCGATCAACTCTTCGATGCGCGCGAGCGGCACGACCTCCGTCCCGAAGCAGTCGACGTTGACGCTCATCGGGTGGGCGACGCCGATGGCGTAGGCGACCTGCAGCTGGCAGCGGTCGGCGAGGCCCGCCGCGACGACGTTCTTCGCGACGTACCTGGCGGCGTACGCGGCGGAGCGGTCGACCTTCGTCGGGTCCTTGCCGGAGAACGCGCCGCCGCCGTGCGGGGCCGCGCCGCCGTACGTGTCGACGACGATCTTGCGACCCGTGAGACCCGTGTCCCCCATCGGCCCGCCGATCACGAACTTGCCCGTCGGGTTGACGTAGAGGAAGTCCTTCGCGCCGAGGCGCACGGGATCGTACAGATCCCTCGCGAACGTGTGGAGGATCGGCTCAACCACGTGCTCGAGGAGATCGGGCTTGAGCAGCGTCTCGACGTCCAGGCCGTCGCGGTGTTGGGTGGAGAGGAGGACGCGCTCGACCTCGACGGGATGCTGGAGGCCACGGTCGTCGAGCTCGTAGCGGATCGTGACCTGCGTCTTCCCGTCAGGGCGCAGATACGGAAGGACATTGTTCTTGCGAACCTCGGCCATCCGCCGTGCGAGCTTGTGCGCGAGCATGATCGGCATCGGCATCAACTCGTCCGTCTCGTTCGTCGCGTAGCCGAACATCATCCCCTGGTCACCCGCACCGAGCAGGTCGAGCGGATCCGTGTCGCCGTGCTGTGCCTCGTACGACGTGTCGACGCCCTGGGCGATGTCGGCCGATTGACCGTCGATCGCGACGACCACGCCGCACGTCTCGAAGTCGAAACCGTACTTCGCCCGCGTGTAGCCGATCTCGGCGATGCGATCGCGGACGACGGAGCGGATGTCGACGTAGATGTCGGTCGTGATCTCCCCGGCGACGACGACGAGCCCCGTCGTGATCAGCGTCTCGCAGGCGACGCGGCCGTTCGGGTCGTCGGTCAGGATCGCGTCGAGGACGGAGTCCGAGATCTGGTCGGCGATCTTGTCCGGATGACCCTCCGTCACCGACTCGGACGTGAACGAGAAGCTGCGCGCCGCCATGGGCGGGAAGGCTACCTGCGTCGTCAGCCCGGCATGGCTCTCGGCCGCTCGCCATCTCCCCTCGCTGCGAGCGTCCTTGACTCTCGCGATCCGCAAATTTGCTCCCGCAGATTGCGGATCTGCGCAAGAGCACTACTCCGTTGTCGGAGCGCGGCTCATGAGCTGCTCGACGAGACCGGTGAGCGGGACGCCCTCGAGGACGGCGCACACGCCCTCCGTGATCGGAAGCTCGATGTCGAGACGGCGCGAGAGGTCGCGGAGCACCGGCGCCGTCGTGAGCCCCTCAACGACCATTCCGATCTCGGCCGCCGCCTCGGACGGGCTCGCGCCGCGCGAGATGAGCTCGCCGGCGCGCCGGTTCCGCCCCGAAGGCGCCCAGCACGTCACGATGAGATCGCCCATCCCGGCGAGGCCGGCGAAGGTGTCCGGGCGCGCACCCGCCGACTCGGCGAGGCGTCGCATCTCGGCGAGCCCGCGCGCGACGAGCGCGGCCTTCGCGTTGTCGCCGAGCGACAATCCGTCCGCGCCGCCGGCGGCGAGCGCGATGACGTTCTTCGCCGCCGCGCAGAGCTCGACGCCCGCGGGATCGTCGCTCACGTAGATGCGATACAGCACGGAGTGCACCGCGACCTGGATGCGCACCGCGAGCTCGAGGTCGTCGCTGGCGACGACGGCGGCCGCCGGAAGGCCGCGGATGATCTCCTCGGCGATGTTGGGACCCGAGAGGACGGCCACCGGACGGCCCGGGACGAGCTTCGACAGCCGCTCGCCGGTCGCGGGATCGAGCCCCTTGGTCAGGCTGAGGACCGGTGCGTCGCCCGGCAGGGTCGCGACGACCTCGCCGTAGACACGGCTCGGAACCGCGACGACGACGAGCTCCGCCTCCGCAAACGGCGCGTCCGAGATCAGCGCAGCCGTCACGCCGGCGAGGTTGGCCGCTTGTGCGTAGCGCGGGTTGCGACCGGTCGCGTTGATGGCCTCCGCCTGCGCGGGATCGCGCGCCGCCAGCGTCACCTCGTGGCCGCGATCGCGGAGCAGGCACGCGAAGGCCGTGCCCCAGGAGCCCGCGCCCACGACGACGACCTTCGACGTCGGGTTCATTCAGACGTGACGAAGTCGATGGAGACGGGGACGCCTTCGAGCGCGAAGCGCGCGCGCAGCTCGTTCTCGACCCAGTAGCCGTAGTCGCGGGTGACCAGGCTGCGGTCGTTCACGAACAGCCGGAAGCGCGGCGGGCGCGAGCTCACCTGCGTGCCGTACAGGAGGTTGAGGCGTCGCCCGCGGCGGCCCGGCGGCTGTCGCGCCTCCCGGAGCTCCTGGAGCGCCTTGTTCAACTGCGCCGTGGGGATCCGCCCCGCGTAGGGCTCGAAGACCTTCTCGACGAGCGCCAGCAGGCGCTCGAGACCCCGTCCGGTCGACGCCGAGATCGCGATGAGCGGAGGGCGCTGCCGCAGCCGAGCGAGGATCTGCGGTCGCACCTCCTCGAGCCGGATCTCGGTGATGTCCCACTTCGAGAAGACGGCGATCGTGGCGCACTGCGCCTTGCGCGCGACGTCGGCTACCGCGAGATCCTGGTCGA
>JBKPLV010000287.1:0-6390 GCA_046731795.1 Actinomycetota bacterium
TCCGAGTACGCCGGGCCGCGCGTGTCGCGCGGCCTGAAGATCGTGCTCGACGTCTTGAACGGCGTTCCGGCGATCGTCGTCGGCATCTTCGTCTTCGGAGTCCTCGTCGTGGGACACGGCCAGAGCGCGATCTACGGCGCACTCGCGCTCGCGATCCTCATGCTTCCGATGGTCGCCCGCGCCACGCAGGAGATCCTCGAGATCGTCCCGCGAAGCCTGCGCGACGCGAGCTTCGCGCTCGGCGTCACGAAGTGGCGGACGACGTGGAGCGTCGTCCTGCCGGCGGCGATCGGCGGCATCCTCACCGGCGTCGTGATCGCGGTGGCGCGCGTGGCGGGGGAGACCGCGCCGCTCCTCTTCACGACGTCGATCGCCGCGAACCAGGTGTCCTTCGACATCCACGGCGCTCTGCCGACGCTGCCGGTGCTCATCTTCGTCAACTCGGAATCGCCGGACCCCGGAGAGCAGTCAGCCGCCTGGGCGGCGGCGCTCGTGCTCATCGCCTTCGTGCTCGTGATGAACATCCTCGCGAAGCTCTTCGCTGCGCGGAAACGCCGCCAGCTCGAGGGCTCGTAAGCCGGCTCACCAAGCTTCTCCCTCTGTCTCCTGCCAGCGAGAGCGGCGCCGCCGCCGCTCTCGCCCTCCGAGAACAGATCCTCATCTTCTCGTAGGACTGCGGCGGCAGATCCGAGCCGGCGCAGCGAGCGTGCTTGACCCTCGCGATCGAGAATATGCCTTTGCAGATTCTCGATCTGCGCATCCAAAACGGGTGAACTGCGGCTCACCCCTTGACCGGTATACGTGTCGTACGGAGAATCCCCGGACGGGTCTGGGAGAGACCCGGACGCAGACAGAGAGGTGGGACGCATGCTGTTGCTCCGACACGCCAGCGCAGGTGAGAAGTTGTCCTCACCGGGCGTCGACCGCTTTCGCCGGCTGGACGAGGGCGGAAGGATCATGTCGCGCCAGCTGGTGTTGGCCTACGCCGACCGGGAGATCACGAAGATCGTCTCCAGCCCGTTCCCACGCTGCGTGGAGACCGTCGTCCCGATCTCGGCGAGCCGCGGGCTCGCTGTCGACCAGCACTGGGAGCTGGCGCCGGATTCCTCGCTCGACGACATCATGACGCTCCTCCTCGATCTCCCCGACACGACCCTCGCCTGCACGCACCGCGAGGTCTTCGAGAAGCTCCTGGGCTGGGATGCCCCGTGCGACAAGGGCGCGGCCTGGGTGCTCGAGCGCAACGGATCGGAGCTCGTCCCGGCGCTGTACCTCGAGGCTGCGGCCGACGTCCGCGTCGGGCACCGCCAGGTCGTCTAGCCGGAAGGACTACCCGGCACGTCGGTCGCGCGCGCCGCGCCGCGCGCGCTTCAGCGACCGCCGCATGAGCGTGTCGTGATGCGAGTGGCTCTTCGACTTGCTCGGCTCGAGCCTGGTCCACTCGCCGTCCGGCCCCAGCGTCCAGGCGTTGGTGTCGTCTTCGAGCGCGTTGTCGAGGATCGCCTGGATCTCCTGGCGGGCCCGCGTGTTCTCGACCGGCATGAGCACCTCGACGCGGTGATCGAGGTTTCGCTGCATGAGGTCAGGGCTTCCGATGTACGTCGCGGAGCGCTCGCCCGCCTCGAACGAGTAGATGCGGCTGTGCTCGAGGAAGCGCCCCACGATCGAGCGCACGTGGATGTTCTCCGACAAGCCCTCGACGCCCGGCCGAAGCGCGCAGGTCGAGCGCGCGATGATGTCGATCTGTGCGCCAGCGCCTGACGCCGCGTACAGCTCGTCGACGATCTTCGGGTCGACGAGGTGGTTCAGCTTGAGGCGAATGCGCGCGTGCCTGCCCTCGCTCGCGGCTTCGGCGACCGCGCGGATCTCGTCGACGAGCCCGCTGCGCAGCGTGAAGGGCGCGACGAGGAGCTTGCGGAACTTCTGAGGCCGCCCGAACCCGGTGATGTAGTTGAAGAGGTCTGCGACGTCGGCGGTGATGTCCTCGTCGGCGGTGAAGATGCCGAGGTCCTCGTAGAGCCGGGCGGTCGCGGCGTGGTAGTTGCCGGTACCGATGTGTGCGTAACGCCGGAGCTCGTCACCCTCGCGCCTGACGATGAGCGTCATCTTGGCGTGGATCTTGAGGTCGGGAAAGCCGTACGCCACGTGGACGCCCGCCTGCTCGAGCGCTCGCGACCACTCGATGTTGCGGAGCTCGTCGAAGCGCGCCTTCAGCTCGACGAGGCAGACGGATTGCTTCCCGTCCTCCGCGCACTGGATGAGGGAGCCGACCAGGACGCTGTCGTCGCTCGTGCGATATACGGCCGTCTTCATCGCGATGACGTTGGGATCGCGCACAGCGGCCTGCGCGAACACCTCGAAGCTGGCCCGGAACGATCCGTACGGCTGGTGGACGAGGACGTCTCCGCGGCGGATCTCCGAGAAGATCTTGGGAACATCGCTCTGCGCAGTTGCGAGTCGCGGCGGAATCACCGGGATCCAGGGCTCGAACTTCAGGTCGGGGCGATCGACGGCCGTGAGCTCCCGCAGCTCGGACAGGTCGAGTGGGCTCTCGACGCGGTAGATCTGCGTCTCGTCGGCGCCGAGGCCGCTCTGGAGCCGGGCGACCATCTCGGAGGACGCCGACGCGCTCACCTCGACGCGAACCACGTCTCCGAAGCGGCGCCGACGGAGCTGGGTCTCCACCGCCTCGAGGAGATCGTCTGCGTCGTCCGAGACCTCGAAGTCCGCGTCGCGGGTGACGCGGAACACGGCGCGCTCGACGATGTCGACGCCGGGGAACAGCGAGGGCAGGAAGTGCGCGATGACCTGCTCGAGGGGCACGTACAGGCCGCGCTTGCCGACCTCGACGAAGCGCGGCAGGCCCTCCGGGATCTTCACGCGGGCAAAGCGCTCCTCGCCGCTCTCCGGGAGCTCGGCGAAGATCGCGAGCGACAACGAGAGTCCTGAGATGTACGGAAACGGCTGGCCCGGCCCGACGGCCAGCGGCGTGAGTACCGGGAAGATCTCGCGATGGAAGCGGCGCTCGAGCTCGACGAGCTCCTTCTCGCGCAGGTCTTCGATGCCGCCGACCGTGATGCCCTCCGCCGCGAGCGCGGGCCGCAGTTCCCGTTTCCACAGACGCGACTGCGCGGTCGAGAGCTCGAGGACGCGCTCTCGGATCCGTGCGAGCGCCTGCTGCGGGGTCAGGCCGTCGGCGGAGCGCAACGTGATCCCGGACTCGACCTGACCCAGGAGCCCTGCGACGCGCACCTGGAAGAACTCGTCCAGGTTGGAGGAGAAGATCGAGCAGTAGTTGACCCGCTCGAGCAGCGGCAGCGTCTCGTCGGTCGCGAGCTCCAGCACCCGCGCATGGAACTCGAGGTGCGAGAGCTCCCGATTGAGCAGCGGTCGGTCGGGCTCGGTGCGGATGCGCGTCGCCATCGCCTGCATTGTTATCGGCAGCGTCCTCTTCCGCGCAAGGATGCGGTGAAGGCTCTACGCGTGTGCGGGGACGAGCCGCCGCGTCTCGTAGCGGCGGGCGAGGAACGCTGCGCTCGCGATCGCGCCGGCGAGAAGGAAGACGATCAGGTCGCCTGCAGGCATCCTCGTGACCTCCTCCATGAACGCGCCGACGAGCCCCGCCGCCGGCAGCGTCAGCACCCACGCGACGGCGATGTTCCCTGCGATCCCCCAGCGGACGGCGTTCAAGCCGCGGGTCGCACCCGAGCCCATCACACAGCCGGTGATCACTTGAGTGGTCGAGACGGGGAACCCGTAGTGCGCCGTCGTCCAGAGGATTCCCGCGCAGGCGGTCTGCGCAGAGAACCCTTGCGGCGGATCGATCTTCGCGATCCGCGTGCCCATCGTCTTGATGATCCGCCAGCCGCCGGCGTACGTCCCCAAGGACATCGAGAGGGCCGACGCGACGATCACCCAGCTGGGCGGGCGGCTGAAGTCCTCGCTCAGGTGGCCCGAGACGACCAGCGCGAGCGCGATGATGCCCATCGTCTTCTGCGCGTCGTTCGTCCCGTGCGTGAACGCGACGAAGCTTCCCGAGAAGATCTGGCCGCGCCGGAAGACCCGGTTGACGCGCGCCGGAGAGCGCTTGCGCACGACCCAGACGATGGCGACCATCAACGCGAACGCGATCGCGAAGCCGATCATGGGAGAGAGGACGCCGGGCTTCACGACTTTCTCCCAGATGCCGTCCCAGTTGACGACGTCGACGCCGGACGCCGCGATCGCGGATCCCATGACGCCTCCGATGAGGGCGTGGCTCGAGCTCGACGGCAGGCCGAGGAACCACGTCATGAGGTTCCAGGTGATCGCGCCTACGAGGCCGGCGAGGATGACGTTGAGCGTTATCGCGTCGGGGTTGACGATTCCCTTCGCGATCGTCGCGGCGACGGCGAAGGACGCGAATGCACCTGCGAAGTTGAGCACCGAGGCGAGTGCGACCGCCATGCGCGGCGTCAGTGCGCGCGTCGACACGCTCGTCGCGATGGCGTTGGCCGTGTCGTGGAACCCGTTCGTGAAGTCAAAAAAGAGCGCGACGACGATGACGAGGGCGAGCGTGAAGTCCACGCGTCTCCCTCAGCTCTTCACGAGGATGTTCGCGATGACGTTCGCCGCCGTCTCGCACGCGTCCAGGGCGCGCTCGAGCCCCTCGTAGATGTCCTTCCAGCGGATGACGATGAGCGGGTCGATCCCCTCGTCGCGGAAGAGGGCGGCGAGCGCGTCGCGCAGCACCCGGTCGCCCTCGTCCTCGAAGTTCTTCAGCTCGACGAGCGCCTCGGAGACGCCGCGCATGCCCTTGAGGTTGTCGCACGCGATCGCGAGCTGCTCACAGGCCTTCACGATGATCCCGCACTGCTCGACGGCGTGTCGGGTCGGCATCTCCACGCC
Source organism: Actinomycetota bacterium (assembly GCA_046731795.1). Classification (GTDB taxonomy): domain Bacteria; phylum Actinomycetota; class Thermoleophilia; order Gaiellales; family Gaiellaceae; genus GMQP-bins7. Next base: position 4,888 of record JBKPLV010000287.1, read on the forward strand.
GTATAGGCCGAGCAGGTCCGAGGCCTCCTCGAGGTAGTCCACCACATCGTCGATCTCGGTCGCGAGCAGGAAGATGTCCTCGCGGTCGAAGGGGGTGATGTACTGGGTGTTCAGCAGCGTGATCAGCTCACGCGTGATCTCGTCGCCCCTCGTCTCCTCGAGCTTCACCTGCTCCTGCGTGATGCCCGAGCTCGGGTGCTCGCGGAACCGCCGCTCGACGAGGCGCGAGACCTGGAGCGCGTTCTCGCCGGCTTTCCCGAAGAGCGTGAAGAACTCGGACGTGCGCGGAGTCAGGCTGAACCGCATGCGCGCGGGACGTTAACCAATCGGCGACATTTCGGACGCGCGTGCGTCTCTAAGCGAGGGCGTCGACCACGAGCGCCTGGAAGTGCGCGATGAGCTGCTCGGACTGTGGGAGCAGCCGCCCGTCGTCGATGAGGCCGGCCCGCATCCCGGCCTGCACGCGCTCGATGAGCACACGGTCCTCGGCGCCGACCTGGGCGTCGAATGCGAGCGCCTCCTCGATCCACGTCTCGTCGGCGTCCGCGGCGACGAAGTAGTCGAGGAAGCGGTACGTCTGCTCCGGCGCCCGCGGGACGATCGGGCCGACGGAGAGGTTCGGCCGGCCGGGCAGGACATTGATCAAGGTGCCCGGGAAGAGCAGATGGAACTGCCCGCGCTCGACCTCGCCCCTCGGGTCGTAGCTTCCGCGCGGCACCGCTCGCGGCGGGCCGTGCTGGGTCATGCGGCCCGCGCTCGTCTCCAGCAGGTAGGCGTCGGGGTTCACGTCCATGACCGCCGAGAAGCCGGGGTGCGCCGTCGGGCAGTGGTAGCACTCGAGGAAGTTCTCGGCCGAGACCTTCCAGTTGCAGTCGAGCTCGGACTCCGAGCGCTGGAGGAAGCGGAGGGCGTCAAGGTCGATGCCGGCTTCGGCGATCCGCTCGGGGATGCCGTCGAGGAACAGCTCGAGCGGCTCGGCGTCGAGGTCGGGGTTGACGAAGAGGAGCGGGCCCCAGGTCTCCAGCCGCAGCGGGACGAGGCCGAGCTCTGCCGTCTCGATGCCGCCCTCACGCTTCGAGCGCGGGGCGGTGATGAGGCGGCCGTCGAGCCCGTACGTCCATGCGTGATACGGGCACTGCAGCGTCTCGCGGCGGCCCGAGCCCTCGCAGACGAGCGACCCGCGGTGCCGGCAGACGTTGAGGAACGCGCGAAGCTCGTCCTCGCGGTCGCGTACCACGACGACCGGGATGTCGCCCACGGCCGTCGTGAAGAACGACGCGGGCTCGGGGACGTCGCCTGTATGTCCCACGTACTGCCACGAGCGGCGGAAGATGCGCTCGCGCTCGAGCCGGAGGACGGCGGGGTCCGTGTACCAGCTCCAGGGAAGCGTGCGATTCGAGGTCTCGATCGCCACGTGGCGACTCTACCCACGCGTCGAAGCGAACCTGCGAGCCCGGCCAGGATGTGATGAAGCGCTGATTCGCAGCCAGAATCGCGTGAGAC
>JBKPLV010000288.1:0-11870 GCA_046731795.1 Actinomycetota bacterium
GGACGACGTCCTGGAGCATGCTCGTGAGGAGCTCCGCCTGGCCCTCGTCCATGACCTGGCGCGGGACCGACGTGTTCGCGTCGACCCGGCTGGAGCGGAAGCGCTGCACCCTCTCGACCACCCTTGGACGGTTGCCGAACACGGCGCCATCGATCCGGCGGCCGTCGTTCGCGAACGTCGCGTATGCGCGCGCCATCTCGAGCGGGCTCACCGCCCCCGACCCGAGGCCGATCGAGAAGTACGGCGAGAGATTGCTGCGAATGCCGAGGCGATGCGCCGTCTTCACGATCGATCTCGGGCCGGCGATGTCCGTGAGCTGGGCGAAGACCGAGTTGTCGGACGAGACGAGCGCGCGCGCCAGGCTGACCCAGCCGAGATAGGTGTGGTCGTAGTTCGTCACGTGCCAGACGCGGTCGCCGGCGTCGATCGAGACAGGATGCGACTCGAGCTCGGTCATCGGCGAGATCCCCTCGCTCATGGCCGTCGCCAGCACGATGGGCTTGAACGAGGAGCCTGGCTGCCGCTTCGCCTGTGCGGCGAGGTTGAACTGGCTCCGGCGGAAGTTCCTCCCGCCGAACATGGCCTTCACGGCGCCCGTGTGCGGGTCGATCGCGACCAGGGCCGCGGCGGGACCGTCGGGGTTGCGCAGGACGCTCTCGATCGCCGCCCGCGCCTTCAGCTGCAGCTTCATGTCGATCGTCGTCGTGACCTTGAGACCCCCGCCGAAGACCCGACCTGCTCCGTAGTGGGCGACGAGGTCGTCCTTCACGTAATTGACGAAGTACGGGGCAGGCCCTTTCGTCCCCGGAAGGCGGATCTCGTCGGGGTTCGGCAGCGGAGCCTTGTCGGCGCGCTTGTACTGGCGCCACGTGATCTTCCGCTGGTGGAGCATGAGCTCGAGGACGTGGCGCCGGCGGAGGACGGCGGCGCGCGGATTCGTCGCCGGGTCGTAGAGCGACGGATCCGACGGGATCCCGGCGAGAAGCGCCGACTCGGCGAGGTCCAGCTCCTTCGCGCTCTTCTTGAAGTACGCCCGCGCGGCCTGCTGGATGCCGTACGCGCCGTGGCCGAAGTAGATGGTGTTCAGGTACGCAGTGAGGATTCGATCCTTGCTCCAGCGCTGCTCAAGCTGCCAGGCGAGCGCGGCCTCGCGCACCTTCCGTGCGAATGTCCGCTCGTTCCTGATGTAGGCGTTCTTGACGAACTGCTGCGTGATCGTGGAGCCGCCCTCGACGATCCCTTTCTGGCGAACATCCGCCCATAGGGCGCGGGCGATTCCGTGAACGTCGACGCCGTTGTGCTCGAAGAAGCGCTGGTCCTCGACCGACACGATCGCCTGTTTCATGATCGGCGCGATGTCGTCCTTGCCGACGAGGACGCGGCTCTCGTTCCCGCGAAGCACCGCAAGCACGGTGCGCCCGTTCGAGGCGTACACCACAGTGTCGACGTCCGAGTGCTGGGTCGCCGGGTCGAGCGTCGGGATCTCGCTCGCCACGGCGCGCATGAGCCCGAAGGTGAACGACAGCACGGCCGCGACGAAGAGGACGAGCAGCAGCGCCGCAAGACGACGTTTGCGAACTCGGCGTCGCGGACGCGACGTCCCCTTCTGCTTCCGAACCCGCAAGAGAGTTGATTCTAGCCCCGAGGCGGCATCGTCCCCGCAAAGAGACGGTTCAGATCAGACACTGTCCGAGGCGACGACCGGTTGCGTCGTCGGTGCGTCCACGCCGCCTTCCGGCTCGACCGTGACCGCCACGACGTCGCCTGCCTGCACCGTGCTGCCGACCGGGACGATCTCGCGACCGTCGCTTCCGGGGAACAGCCCCGCCGGGCTCGCCTGCTCGATGTCGCCGCCCGGCGCGACCCACATCTCGTAGGTCTTGCCTGCGGGGGCGGGATCGAGGCCGTCGAGCACGAGGACCGCTCGACCCTCGGCGTCGACCACCATCCGTCCCTCTCCGGCCTGAAGCTCGACGGACTGCGCGCTCGGATCCGCGAGAACTGCCGCGGACGACTGCGCGCTTTCCAGGGCGGACTGCGTGTCGTCGAGCTGACCGGAGAGATCGGCGGCGCGCAGACCGAGCGCGAGCGCGACGACCGCCGCGATCGCAGTCGCGACCGCCAAGACCGGCACCGCACGCGATCGCGGCCGCGGCTCGAGCGCCACGACGTTCTGCGGCGGCTCGGCGCGCACCTCCGTGAGGATGCGCTCGCGCAACGCCGGGCTCGGCGCGGGCCCGGTCGCCGCGACGGCCAGCGCCTCGGTCGTCTCCCAGAACGAGCTCAGCTCCTGGCGGCACTGCTCGCAGCCGGCGAGGTGCGCCTCGTACGCGCTGCGCTCCTCTGGATCGAGCGCGTCGAGGGCGTAGCCCGCGGTCAGCTCGTGAATTCCGGCTTCCATGATCCTTCCTGGGAGGACTCGTCCAGGAGCTCGCGCAACCTCGCGAGCCCCGCGAACATCCTGCTCTTGATCGTGCCCAACGGTACTCCGAGCCTCTCCGCGAGCTCGGACTGCGAGAACCCGCCGTAGTACGCGAGCTCGAGCGCCTCGCGCTGGAGATCCGGAAGCCGCTTCAGCGCGGTCTGGACGCGTTCGCGCTCGAAGCGGAGCCACGCCGCCTCGTCCGTCTGCTCGGCCTCCTGGACGGGGCCAGCTGCGTCCTCCGTCAGGGGATCGGCCTGTCGGCGCTCCTCGCGCCGCACGAGGTCGACGGCACGACGGTGCACGAGAGTGAGCACCCACGTGCTCGCCTTCGCGCGCTCGGGCCTGAACGTCGCGGCGCTCCGCCACACCTGGAGGAACGCCTCCTGCACCGCATCCTCGGCGTGCCGCTCGTCACGCAGGATCCGCAGCGCCAGCCCGTACGCGATGCGGCCCACCCGGTCGTAGAGCTCGGCCAGCGCGTCCTCCTCGCCGCGCGCCACGAGGGCGACCAGGGCCTCGTCGGAGAGATGGGCGTGGCGCTTTCGCATGGCGGTCCAGGCGTGCGAGCCGGGCCACGCTAACACGGCGGACGCAGTTGCCTCCATGGCGCTGATTCGCGCCGCGTTGCGATCCGGTTCACGGCCGAACCGGCTCGTCCGAGCGCGCGAACAAGGGTCGTTCCCACCCCCATCGAGAGAGGAGTGCAGATGCACAGAGGGTTCACACTGGTCGCCGCCGTCGGCTTGCTCGCAGTCGCTGCCGTCGTCGGCGCCCTGACGCTCGGCCCCGGCAAGGGCACGGCGTCCTCCCACCGCGAGGCGCCGCTCATTGCGGAGGATCCGTCGGCCGACCTGACGGATCTCTACGCGTTCCGAAGCCCGGACAAGCCGAACACGGTCACAATCCTCGCCAACGTCATCCCCGGCGAGGATCCCGCGGCCGGGCCCAACTGGTACACGTTCTCGTCGAACGCGCGCTACAACCTCACGATCGACACGAACGGGGACGCGCGCCCGAACGTGACGTACCGGTTCCAGTTCCGCACGAAGACCGGCCCGTTCTTCCTGGGCGACACCGCGCAGCCATACACCGTCACGCGCGTGGTCGGCCACAAGGAGCAGGTCGTCGCACGTGGGACCACACCGCCGAACAACATCGGGCCGCGCTCGACACCGAACTACCGCTCGCTGGCGGCGAAGGGCGTCGTGCCCATCGCCGGCGGCGGCAACGCGTTCGCGGGCCAGCGTGACGATCCGTTCTTCGGCGACGTCGGCGCGATCTTCGATCTCGTCGCGATCCGCAAGGGCACGGGCAACATGGGCGGCGGGAAGGACTTCTTCGCCGGCTACGGCGTCCACACGTTCGGCGTGCAGGTGCCGATCGCAGGCCTGAAGGCGAAGAACGGCATCATCGGCGTCTGGTCATCGGTCGATCGCCGCAAGGTCACGACCCGGAGCACGAGCGGCGCGCGCAACTCGGGCGCCTGGATCCAGGTCGACCGCCTCGCCAATCCGCTCGTCAACGAGGTGATCATCCCGACCGGCCTCAAGGACCAGTGGAACGGCCTCGTGCCGTGGAAGGAAGGGCGCTTCCGCCAGTACTACGACTCGCCCATCCTCGCGGCGGTCATCAACAAGCTGTACAAGCTGAACGCGCCCGAGCAGAACCGCGACGATCTCGTCGCAGTGCTCCTCACGGGCGTTCCGAACCTCAACTTCACGAGCCCACGGCTCGCGGAGCTCCTTCGCCTGAACCTCAGCATCCCGGTCACGAAGAGCCCGAACCGGCTGGGCGTGCTGGCGGGGGACAACCAGGGCTGGCCGAACGGCCGCCGGCTCGGAGACGACGTCATCGACATCGCCGAGCAGGCGGTGGGCGGCTTCCTCAAGGGGACGAAGCTCCCGCTCGGCGACGGCGTGAACGCCGACGATCGTCGCCTGCTCCCGTCGTTCCCGTATATCGCCGATCCGCAGGCGGGGTTCGACAACACCAAGGGCAAGTAGGCGCTCTGGTTCACGGGAGTCGGCCGCGCCGGCTCCCGTGAACCGCTCGCGTTCCTCGTGCGAACAAGACCTGTGAGGCGCCGCATCGCATTGATCCTCGTCGTGCTGTGCGGCGCCGTGGCAGCCTCGCTCACGGCGTCGCCCGACGCGGATGCGCACCCCCTCGGCAACTTCACGATCAACCGCTACGCGGGCATCGAGCTCGCAGGCAGCGACGTGTACGTCCATTACGCCCTCGACGTCGCGGAGATCCCGACGTACCAGTTGGGGCCTCAGATCCGCCGGCCCGGCTATCCGGTTCATCTCGCGCGGAACCTCGTCCTCACGCTCGACGGCCGGCGCGTCCCGCTCCGCGTCGTCGATCATCGGACCTCGAGGCGTCCGGGAGCCGGTGGGCTGGACACGCTGCGGCTGGACGTGGTCTACCGCGCGCCAGGACGAGGGACCGCGCTCGCGTTCGAGGACACGTCGTTCGCGGACCGGATCGGCTGGCGCGAAGTCACGATCGCCGGACGCGACGGCGCGAAGGTCGTGTCCTCGGACGTCCCCTCGACGAGCTCGAGCGATCAGCTGCGCGCGTACCCGACGGACCTGCTGCGCTCGCCTCTCGCCGTGACCTCGGCTCGGGCGACCGTCGCGCTGGGCTCGAGCCCTGGGAGGCCGCCGACGCTCGGCCGCGTCGGTCCGTCAGCCCACGCCCGCGGTGGCTTCGCGTCGCTGGTCGCGCAGGGCGATCTGTCCGTCGGCGTGCTACTCGTGTCGCTGCTGATCGCGGCGTTCTGGGGTGCGGCACACGCTCTCACCCCCGGACACGGCAAGGCGATGGTCGCCGCGTACCTCGTCGGGACGAAGGGGACGCCTCGTCACGCCGTTCTCCTCGGCGGGACCGTCACGATCGCCCACACCGCCGGCGTGTTCGCACTCGGCTTCGTCACGCTCGGGCTGTCCGCGTTCATCGTCCCGGAGACGCTGTACCCGTGGCTCACGCTCGTCTCCGGCGTCCTCGTCGTCTTCGTGGGAGCCTCCGTCCTCAGGCAGCGCCTTCGCTCGCGCAGCCACGCGCATTACCACCACCACAGCCACGACCATCACCACGACCACGGCCAGGGAGAGCATCGTCACGACCGCGACGACACGCTGACCTCGAGGGGGATCCTCGGTGTCGGTATCGCCGCAGGGCTCCTCCCGTGCCCGTCGGCTCTCGTCGTCCTGCTCTCGGCGATCGCGCTCCACCGGATCGGCCTCGGGCTCGCGCTCATCGTCGCCTTCAGCCTCGGGCTCGCGGCGACGATCACCGCGATCGGACTCGTGGCGGTCCTCGCCCGCCGCACGTTCGGCAGGCTCTCGCTGGACGGGCCCGTCGTGCGGGCGCTCCCGGCCGCGAGCGCGGCGCTGATCCTCGTCGTTGGCCTCGTCATCACCGCGCGCGCGCTCCCCGGCGTGATCTGAACCGGTCCGCGGCGCACGTCGAACCAGGGGCATGTTCGGGCTCGACGACTGGATCGCAGGCCTCTCGAACGGAGCGTCTGTTGGCGTCGTCCTCCTCGTCGCGGTGCTGCTCGGTATCCGTCATGCGACGGATCCGGACCACATCGCGGCGATGACGACCCTCGTCGTGTCCGGCCGCGAACGAGCGACCCGCTCGGCCGCGCAGCTCGGCGCGTGGTGGGGAGTGGGCCACGGCATCACGCTCGTCGCGCTCGGAATCCCGATCCTTTTGGCGCAGCGCTATCTGCCCGAGCGGCTTCAGCAAGGAGCCGAGACGGCCGTCGCCGCCCTCATCGTGTTCCTCGCGCTCAGGCTGCTCGTGCGCTGGCGTCACGGATACTTCGATCTCCACGCCCATCCGCACGCGGATCCGGCGCACCAGCACGCGGTTCGGTCCCCGGCGGCAGCGCTGGCGGTCGGGCTGGTGCACGGGATGGGAGGGAGCGCCGGCGTCGGCGTCCTGCTGCTCGCGGCGATTCCGTCCGAGGCGGTCGCGGTTGCCTCGCTCCTCCTGCTCGCGTTGTTCACGGCCGTGTCGATGACCGTCGTGACGGCAGGCTTCGGCTTCACGCTCGGAACCCGACCCGTCGCGGCCGTTACGGCGAGAGCGATCCCGATCCTCGGAGCCGTGAGCCTGATCTTCGGTCTCTGGTACGCGGCGGCGAGCTGGAGTCTCGCTCCGTATCCCGTCTGACGCCGTTTAAGACGGCCGCAAGATTTTCGCGCTCGAATGAGCTGCGGCCGGGCGTTTGCCCGGAACCGACCGAGGAGAGGAGAGCAATGCGCACGCTGGTGGCGCTGGTCGTCGTCGTTCTCGCTGTTCCGGCGCTCGCGGTCGCGAGCAGTCAGTCGATGAGCCCCGTCGTCTCGGCGAAGCTCAAGGGGTCGAACGAGTCCCCCGTCAATGGCGACCCGAACGGCAAAGGGCTCGTCGTCGTCCATCTGAATGCGAGCAAGGGCACGACCTGCTGGTCCTTCAAGGGCGTTTCGGGCATCGCCAAGCCCACGATGGCCCACATCCACAAGGGCAAGAAGGGGACTTCGGGGCCGATCGTGGTCGCATTCGGCGCGTCTTACAAGGCATCGGGTTGCGTGAAGACCGCGAAGGGCACGATCGAGAAGATCGAGTCGAATCCGAACGCGTACTACGTGAACATCCACAACGCGAAGTACCCGGCCGGGGCGCTGCGCGGTCAGCTCGTGGCCGGGATGGAGGGCTAGGGCGGTTCCGCACCGATGGCAGACGAAGGCGATCTGAGAGCCCGGCTCGGCCGGGCTCTCGTCGTTCTGCCTACCCGAACGTGAAGGCGTAGCCCTCGAGCCCGGGCGAGAAGCGAAGCTCGAGGAAGCCACGCGTGAGCTCCGGGAAGCGCGCGATCGTGTACAGCCTGGGAGTGCCGGAGACGCGGACGTCCGGGAGCGGACGCCCGTCGACCGCTATCACCACGCGTCCCGATCCGGCGAGCACGATAAAGATCCGTCGCGCCTGGAACTGCAGGCGAAGCCGTGCATGCTCGCCGGCGACGATCCGCGACGGCTCGACCTTCCAGCGTCCGGCGTAGGCGAGCGCATCCTGCGGAAGAGGTCTCGCTGGGAAGGCGTACGTCGACTCGGCGTCGAGCTTCACGCCGGGGTTCGCGAGCCGCTCGAGTCGCGCATAGCCGAGGTACGACTCGGGCGTCGTGATCTCGTTCGGCGTGTCGTCCGCGACAGACGTTCTTCGGGAACGGACGTGCTCGCCGAGCAGCCGGCGAATAATGCTCTCGGTCTCGTCGTAGTTGCCCTCGCCGAAGTGCTCGTGGCGGATACGGCCGGTCTTGTCGATCAGGTACTCGGCCGGCCAGTAGTCGTTCGAGTACGCCCGCCACGTCGCGAAGTCGTTGTCGAGCGCGACCGGATAGCGCACGCCCAGCCGGTGCGTCGCGGAGCGCACATTCGACGGCACGCGCTCGAACGCGAACTCGGGGCTGTGGACGCCGACGATCGTGAGACCGGCTTTCCGGTACGCGGCATCCCACGCTTTCAGATGGGGAAGAGTCCTCAGGCAGTTGATGCACGAATACGTCCAGAAGTCGACGAGGACGACTCTGCCGCGAAGCCCGGCCAGCGTGAGAGGCTTGCCGGCCGGCGTGTTCAGCCACTGCGTGATCCCGCGGAAGTCGGGCGCACGAGGATCAGACGACGCCGCGGCCGCGCCGTCGCCGCCGCTCAACTTCGCCAGCTCGTCCCGCGCTTTCGACGTGCCCTCGATTCGATTCTGGAACGCGGTCGTGTAGCCGGGCAGTGCGGTGGTGAAGCGCTGGTCGGCGCCAAACGCGATGGCGATCGCCGTAACCCCGATCACGACGCCCGCGACGCTTCGCGCCGCGGCGGCATGCGTCCGCACCACCGCCATCCCCGAGCCGAGCTTCTGTCCCCCGACCGCGATCGCGAGCATCGGCAGCGCGGCCCCGAGCGCGTACGCGGTCGTCACGAGCACGATCCGGAAGGTCACCTCGCCGCTCGCTGCCAGCGCCGTCACCGCGGCCAGCACCGGGCCTGCGCACGGCACGAAGACGAGACCGATGCTGAGTCCCACGACGAAGCCGTTCGAGTCCTGGCCGACCCGCCGCCTCGTGAGAAAGAGAAACGGCCGCTCGAGCATCCATGCGACCCGCCGCGAGAGCAGGCTCGCCGCGAGGACGAGGAGCGCGACGATGGCGATGTTGCGGAGGACGTCCGCTGGAAGTCTCAGCGCGCTCAGGAGCGCTGCCCCTACCAGGGTGAAGGTCGTGAACGAGACGACGAGCCCGGCGACGATCGCGAACGGGCGCCGACGGTCTGTGCTTGTCGCGCTGCCGGCGAGAAGGATCGGGAGGACAGGCAGGACGCAGGGCGAGATCGCGGTGATGACACCCGCCGCGAACGCGATCCCGAGGAGGACGAGCACGGCCACACGGTAGGCCTTGCGCGCTTACGGATTGGTGAATTCCGCGCGGCGGGCGGGGTAGGCTGCACGGCCGTGGAGACGCTGCTCACACTCGACGACGCGGAGCGTCTCGCCGAGCAAGCGACGACGCCGGAGGCATGGAGCTACATCGTCGGCGGCGCCGGCGACGAGCGAACGCTGCGCTGGAATCGCGAGGCCTTCTCCCGCTACCGGCTGCGGCCCCGCGTGCTCGTCGACGTCTCCGCCGTCACGACGGAGACGACCGTGCTCGGGACGCCGGTCTCGATGCCCGTGCTCGTGGCGCCGATGGCGTTTCACCAGATCGCCCACGAGGAGGGCGAGCTCGCGACTGCCCGAGGCGCAGCCGCGGCGGGCACGCTGATGTGCGTCTCGACGGTCGCCACGGCGACGCCACGCGACATCGCCGAGGCCGCCCCGGGCGCGCCCCGCTGGCTCCAGATCTACGTCTTCCAGGACCGCGGCGTCAGCGACGGGGTGATCGAGCAGGCTCTCGAGTCCGGCTTCACCGCGCTCGTCCTCACGGCGGATCTCCCGGTCTATGGAATCCGGCACCGCGAGTCGCGAACAGGCTTCGCAGCTCCTGAGGAGAACGTTCCGGCAATCGTGAACGCCCGCGAGCGCGGCGGGGAGCGCGAGGGCCACCACTCGCTCGGCCTGCTCGAGAGCGGCCTCGAGTGGAACTACGTGGCGGAGCTGGTGGAGCGCTGGCAGGTCCCGGTGCTCGTAAAAGGCCTCGTCACCGCCGAGGACGCGGTCCTCGCCTGCGAGCACGGTGCGTCCGGCGTCGTCGTCTCGAACCATGGCGGCCGCCAGCTCGACGGCGCGATCGCGTCGCTCGAGGCGCTTCCGGAGGTCGTGGCCGCGGTCGGCGACCGGGCCGAGGTGTACCTCGACGGCGGTGTGCGGCGAGGACCGGACGTGGCCATGGCGCTCGCGCTGGGCGCGCGGGCCGTTCTCGTCGGGCGGCCCGTGATGTTCGGGCTTGCCCTGGGAGGAGCGAAAGGCGTCGAGCAGGTTCTGGAGATCCTGCGCGAGGAGACGGAGAACGCGCTCGCGCTTCTCGGCTGCCGCTCGCCCGCCGAAGTGACCGCCGCTCACATCAAGCCGGCGTAGCGCCATGGGCCTCTCCGAGCTCACGCGGAACGCCGTCCACGTGCTGCCCGCGGGCGCCCTCGAGGCGAAGCTCGCCCGCGGACGTGCGCTCCGCGTGAAGCTCGGCATCGACGTCACGTCGCCGGACATCCACGTCGGGCGAGGCGTCCCGCTTCAGCGGATGCGGGCGTTCCAGGACGAGGGCCACGTCGGGGTCCTCATCGTCGGCGACTACACGACGCGGATCGGCGATCCGTCGGGGCGGTCGACGGAGCGCCCGATCCTCTCTGAGGAGGAGATCGACCGGAACGCGGGGACGTATGTGGAGCAGGCGCTGCAGATTCTCGTGCCCGAGCAGACCGAGGTACGACGCAACAGCGAGTGGCTGGCCGGCCTGACGTTCGCGGACGTCATCCAGCTGACGCGGATGATGACCGTCGCACAGATGCTGGAGCGCGACGACTTCGCCGGCCGGTACGTGGGCGGGCAGCCGATCTCGGTCTCGGAGCTCCTCTATCCGCTGATGCAGGCGTACGACTCCGTCGCGGTCGAGGCGGACGTCGAGCTCGGCGGCACCGATCAGCTCTACAACCTGCTCGCCGGGCGGGAGGTCATGGAGGCGTACGGGCTCGAGCCTCAGGTCGTGCTGACGACACCGCTGCTCATCTCCTGGGACGGTGAGAAGATGAGCTCGTCCGTCGGCAACAACATCCCGCTCACGGCCCCGCCGGAGGAGCAGTTCGGGCGGACGATGCGGATCTCCGACGACCTGCTCGGCGACTGGTACCGGCTCGTGCGCGAGCAGGAGCTCCCGGCGGATGCCGATCCACTCGAGGCGAAGCTCGCGCTCGCGCGCTGGGTCGTGGCGCGGTCCCACGGCGCAGAGGCCGCGCACGCCGCGGAGGAGCACTTCACGCGTGTCGTCCGCGAGGGGCGGGCGCCCGACGTCGTTCCCGAGCATGCGTTGCCCGACGGTGACCCGCTGCACGTGCCCGCGGTGCTCAGCGCGGCGTTTGGGCTCTCCACGAGCGAGGTGCGACGGCTCGTGACCCAGGGCGGGGTCAAGGTGGACGGCGACACGATCGACGCTCTCGACGTGCCGCGCTCGGAGCTCGCAGGCGCACTCGTGCAGGCGGGAAAGCGCCGCTTCGTGCGACTCGTCGGCTGACGCGAGGGCCCGAGAACGGCTTGGTTGACACGAGAATCCCGTGTGCTACCATCTCCAAACCTTCCGAGAGGAAGGGGCAGAAAGCCTGTCACTCGACAAGGAGACGCCTTCGAGCGAGCGGATACGACCTGGTTGTTCCGATCCCGAGGGCCTCTGGTGCGAGTCAGAGGCTTTTTGTTGGCCGCAGTCCAGATCGTCTGGGCGGGCGTGGTCTTTGAAAACTCAACAGCGTGAAACGTCGAGACTCCTCATAGGCGCAAGCCTGCGAGGGGAATAGAACCCGTCTTCTTTTTCCTTTGGAAGACGAATCGAGCTCCTTTGGAGCTCGAGGATCAGACTTGCCGGCGACATTGTCGTCGGCCACAAGTCTCTTCACGGAGAGTTTGATCCTGGCTCAGGACGAACGCTGGCGGCGCGCTTAACACATGCAAGTCGAGCGAGAACCGGGTCTTCGGACCCGGGGAAAGCGGCGAACGGGTGAGTAACACGTGAGTAATCAACCCTCGGCACCGGGATAGCCCGGGGAAACTCGGATTAATACCGGATGGCCCAACAGCTCCTCGGGGCGGTTGGAAAAGGTAGCTTCGGCCTCCGGTCAGGGACGAGCCCGCGGCGGATTAGCTTGTTGGTGGGGTAACGGCCTACCAAGGCGACGATCCGTAGCTGGTCTGAGAGGACGATCAGCCACACTGGGACTGAGACACGGCCCAGACTCCTACGGGAGGCAGCAGTGGGGAATCTTGC
>JBKPLV010000289.1:0-1897 GCA_046731795.1 Actinomycetota bacterium
ATCCCATGACGACGACCTGTCGGTCGGACACGTCGTTCTTCGGACGCTTCTTCGACGTGTCCGCTCCCGTCGCCTCGCCGACCGCGAGCCCGACCATCGCGTTCTGCTCGTCGCCTCCCCCGACTCCCGTGACGGAGCCGGTCGCGAGCGAGCGCTCGACGAGCTCCTCGAGCCCGTAGCCGTTGCGTTGCTTGAACGTCGCGCCCTGCGTCTGACCGTGATCCGAGAGCACGACGATCTCGTACGGACGCGGCGAGTACCTGCGTGCGCGATCGACGCGGCCGAACTGCTGGTCGAGCTTTCGCAGCGCCTCGAGCGTGTCGGCGCGCTCGAGGCCGGAGTGGTGCGCGACCTCGTCGTAGCTCGAGAAGGTCGCGTAGATCGCAGGCCGGCCCTTCATCATGTCCGAGAGCACGCCGTAGACGATGAGGTCGCGCACGACGACGCACATGGCCGCGCGCATGAACGGGTAGATGCCGCCGCGGTGACCCCGCGGGTGGACGTCGCGGCGGATCGCACGGAGCGCCGCCGTCCACTCGAGGAACACCTCCCAGACGAAGAGGACGAGGACCCGCGTGACGTTGAAGCCATTCGAGAAGAAGGCCCGGTAGCCGGGGTTGGCGCCTTTCTCCTGCTCCATCCGGCTGACCGTGAGGATGACGTGGTCGGCCTCGCCCGAGAGGAGGTTGCCGCGGCTCGCGCCGCCGTCGGCGAGCAGGCCGACGCCAGTCGAGTGCCGGCGTTCGAGCTCGGCGCAGTCGGCGGGTGCCGAGCAGGCCATCGTCGTCGCCGTCGCCTTCTCCACCCATCGGAAGGCGGGGATGTTCTCGTTGGAGCCGAGGAGGATCCCTGCCTGGCTGGCTCCGGTCTGGGAGGAGAGGTCCGGCTCCCACTCGACGAAGCGATGGCTGTCCTCGGCAATCCAGCGCGCCATGTTCGGAGCGTTGCCGTCGCGCATCGCCCGCTGCAGGACCGGGAGCGCGAGACCGTCGATCTCGAGGAAGACGATGCCGGGAACCTCCGTCTCGACTCGCTCGCCGGAGCGTCGGGCGATGCGCTCGATCACGCGAAGCGTGTACGTGTCGTCGTCGTTCGTCCCGAACAGGACATCCAGGATGACGGTGACTGCCGAGGAGATGAGCGCGGTGAGGAGCGCCCACCAGAAGCTGTCAACCTCGATCGCGCTGTCCGTGATCGCCGACGCTGCGAGGAGCATCAGGGCATCCAGGACGAGGACGATCAGGAACCCGAGGACAAGGGTCAGCGGGAGCCTGATCGCCGCGATGAGCGGCATGACGAGCGCGTTCAGGATCGCGATCACCAGCGATACGAGGACGGCTCCCAGGAATGTCTTGATCTCGACGTGCGGCACGATCCAGGCCGCGATGAAGAGCGACGCGGCTGCGACGAGCCACGAGAGGAAGAGCCTGAAGGGCTTGAACTTCGGGCGGGTGAGACGTTGCTCTGGCGTCATCGCGTGCGAATACTGACGACTGCGATCGGCGCGCGTCGTCGAGGGTTTCCCGTCGGCAAGACCAACAGCCCTACGAGGCTTGCTCGAGCTGCTCCAGCTTCGCGCGGAGCCGGCGGGACGTCTCTTCCTGCTGGTCGAGGAGCGCCCGGAGCTACGCGACGTCCGGCGTCGTCTCCGTCGCCTTCGGCTTTCGCGGCGAGAGGAAGAGGTTGGCTGTACGCACGACCCGGAACACACGGAAGATCCGGAGCGCGGGCACGAAGCTCAAGAGGTCGAGGAAGCCACTCTGCTTGAAGAAGTAACCGCTCTTGGACGGGGCCGTTTTCAGCCCGTACGCGAAGTCGATGAGGAACACGAGCGTGAGCGACGCCTCGATGAACAGGACGAGGTACCACGGCTGCGACTCGTACGAGTAGAGGAGCA